>JAKAEG010000227.1 GCA_021819985.1 Nitrospirota bacterium
TTCCATGTACTGCCTGAAGGCCCTTTCCATATCGAGACGTTTTGCCATCCTTTGTCCCTCCACAAAAGATTTAACGCCTCGAAATTATAACATATTTTATGACACAGTAGTACTAGAACCACTCCCCGAAGAAATCTTCTTCTATATCTATGCCGTCCTGTATTCAGAAACTTATAGAACAAAATATGCAGAGTTCCTGAAAATAGATTTTCCGAGGGTTCCTTTTACAAGCGATTACAAGCTGTTTAAAAATATGGCCGAGTACGGAAACAGGCTTGTAGACCTTCACCTGTTGAAATCAAAAGAACTTGACCTGCCGATTGCGCGATATTCGATTGAGGGGAATAACAGAGGCGAAAAGCCCAGGTTTGATGAAAAATCCGGACGCGTTTATATAAATAACGAGCAATACTTTGAAGGAATTTCAAAAGAAGTGTGGCTCTATCAGATCGGCGGTTATCAGGTCTGTGATAAATGGCTGAAAGACAGGAAGGGACGGGAACTATCTCTTGACGATATACAGACCTATTGCAGGATTGTAACGGCAATTCAAAAGACGATAGAAATACAGAAAACGATTGATGGGATATACGAAAATATTGAGAATAGCCTTATTACACTGCGTGAAGGGGAAAAGGTGTGAAGCCGCTCCGGCAGTTTTCAAATAGGCCCAAAACCGTACCGGCGGTTACATCCTGGTATCTCTCTCGAAGAAGCGCGCGGCAAACAGGAGCTTTTCACAAAGGCAGTTTCCAGCGCCTTAAGGTTCTAATGGACCAGCGCCCCGAATGAACTTATAATAAGAATAGAGGGTAAAGGCCATGACGACAAAGGAAGAGATAGGAGTAATGGATGCGGGAAAAAGACCTTAGAGTAATTGAAAAATTCAAGCTACTGGTATCGCAGAAAGTTAAAGTCCTCGAACTGAGAGTCTTTGGCTCAAGGGCAAGAGGAGATTCCACCGAGGAATCGGACCTTGATGTGCTTGTTGTTGTGGACCATGTTGACCACGAGATCGAGAAATATATAAGCGAATGCTCGTGGGAGGCCGGGTTCCATGAAGATGTGCTCATCGTGCCCGTTGTTGTCAGCATGGATGCCATCAAGCACAGCCCTCTTGGCGAATCCGTCTTCATAAAAAATGTTTACCGTGAAGGTGTTGCCGTATGAAAAAAGAAGTCTTCGATCTAATAAAATACAGACTTGAAGAGGCCTAAGATTCCATAAAAGAAGCAGAAGTACTTCTCAAGGAAGGCATGAGCCTGCGCGCAGTGATGAACCGCCTGTATTATGCAATGTTCTATGCTGTCTTGGCCCTTCTTCAGGAAAGAGAAATGGGGACCTCAAAACATACGGGGGCAATTTCCTTATTTGACAGGGAATTCATCAAAAAAGGGGTCTTAGATGAAAAACTATCAAAAATATTGCACCGCGCTTTTGAACTCAGGCAGAAGGGCGACTACATGGAACAGGCAGAAGTTACAAAAAGCGATGTGGATGAGATGTTGCCGGGAACAAAAGAATTTGTCGGGAAAGTAAAAACGTATCTGCTGAAATAATGTGCCCGTCTGATCTGGAGCGATCGAGTAAATAGCCCCGTCTTAAGTTACGCCTTGCCTTTTCCCTCGAAGAGGTTTTTAACCTCCTGCATCAGCTCGCCTATGTCCTTGAAATGGCGGTAAACGGAGGCGAACCTCACATAGGCGACCATGTCCAGGTCCTTGAGGGCGGACATTACCTCCTCGCCTACAAGTGAGCTAGGCGTTTCCTTGACGCCCAGGGCCAGAACTTTTCTCTCTATGGCGTTCACGGCGTCTTCCAGCTGCTCGGCAGAGACCGGCCTTTTACCGCAGGCCATCTTTAGCCCGTGCAGAATTTTTTGGCGTTCGAAGGGCTCCCGCCTGCCGTCTTTCTTGGCGACAAGTGGCATCACCTCTTCAATGCGTTCATAGGAAGTAAAGCGCCGCTCGCATTCAAGGCATTCTCTGCGGCGGCGTATCAGATCCCCGTCCTTACTGGTCCGAGAATCAATTACCTTGTCTTCAAGATGGCCGCAAAAAGGGCATTTCATGCTGATTTATTAACCGCTAATAAACAGGGAAACGTTTTGTAAGCTCCGCTGCTTTGGCGCTAATCCCTTTGAGTTTTTCATCGTTTTGCGTGTTTTGGAGCGCCTCGTCTATGTACTGGGCGATGAGGAGCATCTCCGGCTCTTTCATCCCGCGGGATGTCACGCAGGGCGTGCCTATGCGTATGCCGCTTGTGATGGTGGCCGGGCGAGGATCGAACGGGATGGCATTTTTATTGAGAGAGATGCCGGCCTTGTCGAGCGCCCCCTCGGCCTCCTGGCCGGTTATCCCCTTATTGTTCAGGTCGATGAGCATCAGGTGGTTGTCCGTGCCGCCGGACACCAGGGTGAAGCCCCTCTTCATAAGCTCGCCGGAAAGGGCCCTGGCATTATTAATGATATTTTGCTGGTAGGTTTTAAAATCTTCCCTCAAGGCTTCTTTTAATGCTACGGCCTTAGCCGCTATGACGTGCACCAGCGGCCCGCCCTGTATGCCGGGGAATATCATTTTATCTATCGCCTTTGCGTGCTCCTGCCTGCACATGATGAGACCGCCGCGCGGGCCGCGGAGCGTTTTGTGAGTGGTGGACGTGACGAAATCCGCGTGCGGCACCGGCGAGGGGTGCAACCCCGCCGCGACCAGTCCCGCTATATGGGCGATGTCGGCCACCAGTAAGGCGCCAACCTCTTTTGCTATGCGGCCGAAGGCCTCGAAATCTATGGTCCTTGGGTATGCGCTGGCCCCAACAAGAATGATCTTCGGTTTGTTCTCCAGCGCCAGCCTGTGCACTTCCTCATAATCTATGCGCCCGGTCTCCCGGTCCAGGCCGTAGGCCACGCGCTTGTAAAGCATTCCGGAGAAGTTGGCCGTCGCGCCGTGGCTTAAGTGCCCGCCATGGCTCAGACTCATGCCAAGAATGGTGTCGCCCGGCTTTATGAACGAAAAATATACGGCCATGTTGGCCTGGGTGCCCGAATGGGGCTGCACATTGACGTGCTCGGCCCCGAAAAGCTCCTTTGCCCTCTCTATTGCGAGCCTTTCCACGACATCGGCGTATTCGCACCCGCCATAATATCTTTTCCCAGGGTATCCTTCAGCGTATTTATTGGTGAATACCGAGCCCTGGGCTTCCATCACCGCCTTGCTGGCGTAATTCTCAGAGGCTATGAGAAGGAGTTTTTCGCGCTCCCTGGCATTTTCCTTTTCTATCGCGTCAAATATCTCGGGGTCGGTCTCTTTAAGGCTGTCTCTATTCATTTTATGAGTTGTTTCCCGTTTTCTTCTCTATATTTTCCTCTATATTCGTTATCTTCATAAGCCTGCCTGCGTGCCTGCCTCCTTCAAATGCCGTATCGAGCCAGACCTCAAGGACTTCACGCGCCATGACCGGCCCGATCATCCTTCCGCCAAGCACCAGGATGTTGGAATCATTATGCTGACGGCTCAGCCGCGCGCTGAGGGGCTCTGAGCACAGGGCCGCCCTTATTCCGGGGAATTTATTTGCAACTATGCTCATTCCGATACCGGTGCCGCAGATGAGGACCCCCCTGTCCGCCTTCCCGCCCGAAACCATCAGAGAAACCTTCCCGCCATAATCGGGATAATCGACAGAGGACGAGGAGCCGTCCGGCCCCGCATCTATCAGGGCCACCCCTCTGCTTTCAAGCAAAGCCGCAAGCTCGCGTTTAAGATCTGCCCCGGCGTGGTCGGAACCAATAGCGATTATCATAGTCTGATATGATAAATAAGTTTAAAACCCCTAGTCAAGAAAATGGCCCCACGGCCTCCTTCTCTCTCACCCGTTTGACAAAGGGGACGGGCACATTTTATATTAAAAATCGGCACTAGTTGCCTGTATAAAAGAGAAAAAGAGGTACTTAATATACAATGTGCCGTCTTGCTGCTATAACGGCTGCGGAATACTTTTCACCCATGGAGAATATCCATGCCCTGGAAACCATGAAGGAAGGCCACGACGGCTCCGGAATGGGTTTGATGCTGAAGGGCCTTGGCGGGTTTGCCGAGCCGCTTAGGGATAAGCCGGCGCTCTCGGGCATCTGCTCAAATAGCGGGCTCAAACAACTGGATGAGTTTATGAAGGCCAGGGGTTTCAGGGAACTCCATATGTGGAACCCCCGTGTAAAACCCGTGACCGGCGTCCAGAAAAAAGACTGCTACTTCGCCAAATTCTACGACTACCCTGCCCAATACGGGGAAAAGCCCCTCAGGGAAAAGGAAACCCTGCTGCTTGAAACACGGCTTGCGCTCCGGGCAATGGGGCAAAAGGACGAGTCCATAGTCGTTTTTTCTTTCTATCCCGATGTGCTTGCCTTAAAGGAGGTAGGCGACCCGCTTGCCCTGGGAGAGTTTTTCGGCCTCGAAGACGGCGAGTTGAAGGCAAAAATAGTCCTGGCCCAGGGAAGGCAGAACACAAATTACGACATAAACCTGTATGCCTGCCACCCTTTTTTCATCCAGGGTTTCGGCTCCATGACAAACGGTGAGAACACTGCATTCGTGCCGATAAGGGAATACCTTATGAGCCGGGGCGTGCCTGGCTATATGGGATACCAGAGCGACAGCGAGGTATTCACTCACATCCTCCACTATACGGTGCGGCAACTGGGCTATCCTCTTTCTTATTACAAGGACATCATAACCCCGCTTAAACGCGAGGAAATGGGGGCCAGAACGGACAGGGACGCGCTCATGCTGATGAGGCAATCCCTGCGCATGCTTGTCATTGACGGGCCCAACTGCATAATCGGGTTTACTCCCGATGGGAGCTGTTTCATGGTGCAGGACTCAAAGAAGCTCCGTCCCGGGGCGGTAGGGGGAGTAAAGGGCAAGTACGCGTTCATGTCCGAGGAATGCGGGCTGGACAGGGCGGTCCCGAACAGGGACAGGTCCCTTGACGTATTCCCCATGAAGTACGACTTCGTAACCGTTCCCAGCGGCGCGCCGGAGGTAAAGGTTTGGAACCAGTTGAAGGGTCTTTAATAAATTTGAAAGACAAGAACCATCAGCTTACGCTGAAGGAATTCCCATATATGATCGAATGGCGGGACGACCGCTGCACCCGCTGCGGCAAGTGCACCGCCGTCTGCCCGGTCAAGGCAATCGTTCCCGATGTCCGCGTGGAGCGCGTAGTCACCTCCGAGGGGTCCTCTCCGTTCCCAAAGGTGACCAGGAAGGTAACTCCCGTCGTAAGCCAGGTAAACGATATCGACCGCTATTGCACGGGCTGCGCCATGTGCCAGTTCGTCTGCCCCAATGCGGCTATAGAGCCCCACTTCAATGCGGAGCACAAATTCCTTCATTTCAAGAACAAGGGCGGGGATGCGTATAAAAGGGGCGGCAGAAGGAATGACCCAAGCGTATCCACCCTCGATAAATTAAAATTCACCCGCATATCCATGCTTACCGACCCGGCCCTGGACGCCGGGCGGCATGAGTTC
>JAKAEG010000228.1 GCA_021819985.1 Nitrospirota bacterium
CTCACCATCGCCCTTTCGGAACTTTTATTCCGCTGTCCCTGCTGTCACCGGGAATTCAGGAGATAGGTGGTATATATGAGCGCTTATGACACAGTAGTATTAGGAAAGGTATGCAGATATCTTTTTAGCTGATCTGTACCCTCAATCTTATCAAGATTCTCAACTGAGGGATCTTTTGCTTCAATGTATCCCGTAATATGCTGTTTCCCGTCCCATACCCTGAAATCCGGGTTACCCGCCTCTGTCTTTTTGGGAAGGGTGGTTATGTGAATCCCCTTTTTGCCGGTTGAGCCGGAATATTCGGCAAGAAAAGATTCCAGGACGGTGTAATAACTCTCTTCCCGCGCATCTCCCCGGTTACTGGTATCGGCTATTTTTTTCAGATATTCCTTTAGCATTCTTGATGGCTATTATAAGAGATTTGCGCGGCTTTATACATCCATACTTTGCCCCGTTTGGCAATGGCAAGCAGTAGAGCAGGATTACCCTTCTAAAATCTTTTTGTAAGCCCGAAGAGCAGCCCATAATTGACCCCAAGCGGTTGAATCCAGACGTCAAAGCTTGCAGTAGTCTCATCCCGCTTGACTTTTCGCACTTTTTTGAAAATAATAACACTATGGGGATAACCAGGTTCGGCATCTCGCTTGAGGACGGGCTTTTAAAGAATTTTGACAGGCTTCTAAAGGGCAAAGGGTACCCAAGCCGCAGCGAGGCGATACGCGACCTTATCCGCGAGGAGCTTGTAAAAAAGCAGTGGGAGGAAGGCACGCGGGAGGCGGTGGCAAGCATTACGCTTGTCTACGACCACCATACGCGGGAACTGGCCGATACGCTTACAGACCTTCAGCACCAATCCCATAAAATGATACTCTCCAGCATGCACGTGCACCTCGATGCCCATAACTGCCTGGAGGTGATAATACTTAAAGGCCACCCAAAGGACCTTCAGGCGGTATCTGACAGGCTGATAGGCACGAGGGGCGTGAAGCACGGAAAGCTAACGATCACCACAACAGGGAAAGGCCTGGACTGAGCAGGTCTTTTAAGTTTTTAAAAAAATTTAAAAACCTATGCACATACCTGACGGATATCTTGGGCCTGAAACATATGGGAGCTTTTGGGCGGCAACGCTGGCTCTCTGGTATCTGGCCGGAAGGAAGCTTAAAAAGACCCTCAAGGCCACGGATGCGCCGCTGCTTGCCCTGGGGGCCGCCGCAAGTTTTGTGGTCATGATGTTCAATGTCCCCATCGTGGGCGGCACAACAGGGCACGCGACCGGGGCAACGCTTCTGGCGGTGGTCCTTGGCCCATGGGCGGCCTTTATCTGCATGTCAATTGCTCTGGCCGTTCAGGCTCTTCTTTTCGGTGACGGCGGGATCACCACGTATGGGGCAAACTGCTTCAACATGGCCTTTGCCGGGGTATTTGCCGGATGGGCGGCCTACAGGCTTTTGGCCGGCAGCTGCGCGTCTGCCTCAAAAAAAAGACTTCTTTTTGCCGCGGGCAGCGGGGCCTATTTCGGGATAAATGTGGCCGCCTTCCTGACCGCGATCGAATTGGGCATTCAGCCCATTTTGGAAAGGGGCGCGGACGGAAAGCCGCTTTATAATCCCTTTCCGCTAAAGATCACAATCCCCGCCATCATGGCCGGACACCTGACGCTATTTGGTTTCGCGGAGGCGGCGTTTACCGTATTGAGCATCGCTTATATAATTAAGTCCCATCCGGAACTCATTTGCGGCACAATTGCTGGAAACAGGGCCGGCGAGAAGCAGCAATGAAGAAGAAAGGGAAACACAAAAAACTTTGGATCGCGCTTCTGGTTCTTGCGGTCCTTACCCCGCTTGGGCTTTGGGTGCCCAATTTTTTCGGTGCGGGCGGGGCCTGGGGAGAATGGGGCTGGCGAGAGATCGAAAAAATGCTTGGCTATGCGCCATCCGGCCTTAAAAAAACAAACGGCCTCTGGAAGGCCCCCGTTGCCGGTTATGGAAGCGGTTATCTGGGTTACCTTGCCTCGGCGCTGCTAGGTATTTTAGTTATAGCCGTTGTGGTTTTTGCGGTAAGCAGAATTTTTTTATCGGGTCGCAATCGAAAAGATAATGGACAAAAAGATGGCCGAAAAAAATAAAAATCAAAAAAATCTTGATAGCAGGTTTCCCGTGTGGCTTTTGGAAAAACAGGGACAACCCCAAACGGGTGTGCCTGAAAGGAAAAAATTCCGTTCCGGTCTGATGCTCGACCGCACTCTCAAGGCGGCCCTTTCATTTGTGGAGGACGCTTTTTTCAATGAGAAAACCGCTGCGAGGAATGGGTTTCTTCAAAGGGTTGAGCCCAGGGCAAAGATGGTCATTATTTTTTCGCTTCTGGTTAGCCTGAGCCTTCAGCACAGCCTGCCTGGGATGCTGCGCTTTGTTGTGCTGGGTTTTTTTCTGGCCGTTTTGTCCCGGATACCTTTAAATATTTACCTGAAAAGGCTCCTTCCGGGCGTGCTCCTTACCACAGCGGTCGCGCTGCCCGCCAGTCTTGGCGCGCTGGTCCCCGGCGAGCCGATTTTTACGATAATCACCTTTAAAAAGGACCTCTGGCTATTGGGCCATTCCATTTACATAAGCAGGCAGGGGCTTTTTTCGGCGCTTGCGCTTATGGCCAGGGTCACGGGTTCCATAACGATAGTGTTGCTTGCGGGCTTTACCACCAGGCCTCCGGAATTGATAAAGGCGGTAAATTTCTTTATCCCCGGTTTTTTGAGGACGGTTTTTTCAATGAGCTACCGGTATATGTTTTTCCTTGTGAAGAGACTTGAGGAGTTCATATTGGCCCGCAGGGCCCGGGGAGGCGCTTATACGGGGCAGGCCGGGCTCGACAGAAAATGGGTCGGCTCACGGGCGGCATCGCTTTTAATAATAAGTCTTGAGCTGAAAAAGGAGCTTAAATTTGCCATGGAGGCCAGGGGGGCGGGGGATGAGGTGCGGGAGGCCGGGCTTCCGGCCTTCAGGTTCGGCCTTTACGAGGCCCTTTTTTTAGCGCTGGCCGCAGGGACGGTGATCATATGAGTATATTCGAGCTGGCAGGCATATCGTTTGAGTACGAAAGCGGGCGGAAGGCGCTTGATTCGGTGGACCTCGTGGTCCCGGAAGGTGAGGCCCTGAGCGTGCTTGGTACAAACGGCTCCGGTAAAAGCACTCTTCTTTATATTCTTCAGGGGCTGATAACGCCTTCGGCAGGCACGCTCAAGGTTTTCGGTGACACGGCCTTCACTGCCGATAAAAAAACCCGAATAGGCATAATGTTTCAAAACTCCCAGGCCCAGCTTTTTTCGCTTACCGTGCTGGATGAGCTGATGTTCGGGCCGCTTCAGCATGGCCTTGGCGTAAAGGAGGCCAGAAGCAGGGCCGGGGACATTATGGAATTGCTTGGGATAACCGGTCTTGCCAACCGCTCTCCGTGGCAGTTAAGCGGGGGAGAGATGAAGAAGGTCGCGCTTGGTACCTGCCTGTCCACAAATCCGGACATTTACCTGCTCGATGAGCCCACCTCGGGGCTGGACCCAAGAAGCCAGGTGGAGCTGGTTGAACTCGTGATCAGGCTCAAGGAGTCCGGAAAGACAATAATCACCGCAACGCATGACCTCCATATAATTCAGGACATATCGGAGCGCGCGATCATTATCGGCGAGGACCACCGTATGCTGGCCGCGGGCGCTTCCAATGAGATAGTCAGGATGCAGGATGTCCTTTTAAAGGCGAATCTTATTCACGAGCACGCGCACAAGCATGAGGGTTACAGGCACAGGCACTCTCATTTCGGCATCCATGAGCACCCGGCCGATGAGGAAGAACCGGGCCAGGGCGATATGCCCGTGCCGGGCCAAAAAATATCAAAACAGGAGGGAAAACCCGGAATGAGCAACCTTGAGGAAAGGCTGAAAATTTTGCTTGAGCACTGGCAGGAGCATAACGCGGAGCACGCAAAGACTTATCTGGAATGGGCAGAAAAGGCGCAGGCGGCAGGAAAGGCCGAACTTGCGGCAACGCTCAGGGAAATAGCGCAAGAGTCGGGCAGGCTGGAAGAGCTTTTCAGGAAGGCCGAAAAGCAGCTTTAGAATTTACCTTGCAGTTGCCTAAATTACGCATCGTGAAGCCTTCAAACCATTGCTGGTAGCCAGTTTGCGTGCCTTTTTCCGGAAGCAAGAGGAATTCACTTAGTGAACTCCTCTTGTTGTCATTCCAGCAAGCGAAGGGATTTTTCCGGTCCCGAAGCGCGTCGGGAATCCTTCTTTTTCGGAAAGATTCAGGACAGGCCGGAATGACAAGACTTATGCATTTATTTTTGAAACACCACACCAGATACTTGCCAGCGCTCACGCCTTAGGCCTTGGCGTTACACTGGTCACGAATAATACCAGTGAATTCAAGCAGATCAAGCAACTCGAGATTACGGATTGGAGTAGATGATTTTCTCGGGGAAGGAAAACGTCGCTGACCCCAGTTTTAGGCAGCGTGCCAGTGTGGACTTCAGCACCTAATGCGCGCTATCTGCTTAGCCGAACGACAGTCAATTTCCGAAAGTATTCTTTTGAACTCCCCTCTAGGGAGGGTTATAGGAGCGGGGTTTCCCCGCCCCGCCTTTTTGCGGTTTCCAAAGAATATGGGATGTGCCCGTTTTCCTAATATCCCCAGAGAAGCATCCATTTGACATTAAATCGCTAATTTTTATAGATTATGGCTAAACAAAAGTCAGTTAAGAGGAGGTGAATCATAAAATGAAAAAGATCATAGCTATCACGGTGTTTGTTGCAGCCATTGCCATCGTGGCTGGCGGTGTCATGGCAGCTCCTCCTGGCGATGATGTCACTTTCGATGCTGGAACGATGGGTCACGTCACCTTCAGCGGCATGGATCACTTCAATGCCGGCCTCAGGTGCGGCGACTGCCACACGAAGATATTCCCGATGAAAGCACCGGGTACCCCTGGCGCAGCCAAGTTCACCATGGACGACATCTTTGCAGGCAAATACTGCGGTGAGTGCCACAACGGCAAAAGGGCGTTCGCGCCTTTTGACGACTGCTCCAAGTGCCACGATAAGGGATAATGGAATTTTCAATTAATTAAAGACTTGAAAAGAGTGGCCTCTTTTTTTGAGGCCTCTCTTTGACCAGTTCGCAGTCCGCATAAATGAAAAAGTGGTCCGAGGCCCTGCGGGCAACCGGCCACCAGGGCGTGCCCTTCGGGCTGAAGACATGAAATTCCTTCAAAACGAAATGGCGCTTTGAGGGCAGTATGTAATCCAGCCTTGCTTCAAGCAATCCCGGCCTGTCAAAAGAAGGCCACCCAGCGCCCCCTCCTTCAAGGAACGTCTTTTTGGCCTGCCCGTTTCCTGTAATGTTTCCATTATTCAGAAACTTCCTAATCACCTCGCATGTGCCAAGGCCTTCTTCCGGGTCGGCATTGAGGTCTCCCATGATCACAAACGGCGCATCGTTTTTGAG
>JAKAEG010000229.1 GCA_021819985.1 Nitrospirota bacterium
AAAGACCGCGGGTAACAAGATGATCGAGCGTTCGGTGGTAAGAGTGAAAGAAGCCGTGCAGGAAGGCAAGACCCTCGCGGAGCCGCTCGCCACGGAAAAGGTCTTCCCAAGCATGGTCACGCAGATGATCTCGGTCGGCGAGTCGGCAGGCGCCCTTGATTCCATGCTCAACAAGATAGCGGATTTTTATGATGACGAGGTGGACGCCGCCGTGTCCGGCCTGACCTCCATGATAGAACCCCTCATGATGGTCTTCCTGGGCGGGGCCGTGGGGTTCATAGTTGTGGCCATGTATATGCCCATATTCAAGATAATGCAGCTTGTCCACTAGAAAAAGGCAGTTTTAAATGGGCAAGACGGACCCGCATATGTCAAAGATAAAGGCCCTAATCGCTTTCAGGGCCTTTTTCGTGACTGTGCTTTTGGGGTCCTTTGCCTTTTTCTCGATTGGCAATGGGGCATTTCCATACCCGAAGGCCGTATTCAACCTGATAGAGGTCCTCTATGGTCTGACGATAATATACGCCCTTCTGCTTCAAAGGGCGAAACCTAAACCATTCGCATATGTCCAGGTAGTGCTGGACGTTTTCGCGGCGCTGGCCCTCATTTATTTCACGGGGGGAATAGAGAGCTGGTTTTCCTTTCTCCTTATCCTCATCGTCATCGCCTCCGGGACCGTAATAGACAAAAGGGCCGCGTTTGTGACGGCCTCCTTGTCGAGCATCTTATACGGGGCAATGCTGGACCTTCAGTACTGGCGTATGATACCGGTGCCTTACGGGCTGGTCCTCTATGAAAAAGATTTCCTTTACAATATCTTTTCCAACATAGTGGCCCTTTACGTATGCGCCTACCTGACCGGCCAGCTTTCTTCCAGCCTTGAGAGAACTTCCCTCACCCTTGAAAAAAGGCTGACGGATTTCAGGAAATTGAGCGTCTTCAACAAGGAAGTGGCGGAGAACATGCCAAGCGGCCTTATGACAACAGACGCGGAGGGGAGGATATTGTCGCTCAACAGGGCCGGTGAAGCCATAACAGGGCTGGACCGGGCAGTGGAGGAAGATATTCGGATACAAAGCATCTTCCCCTTTATCAAGGACCTGAACAAGCCGTTCGAACGGGCTGAAGGAGAGATGTCCGGGGGGAAAAAGACGATCGGGCTTACGATTTCCGCCATGAAGACCGCCCAGGGAGAGCCCACGGGATATATCTGCATATTCTCCGACCTGACCGAAATAAAAAAGATGCAGCAGGAGATGCAGCTGAGGCAAAAATGGGCCGCCATCGGGGAGCTTTCGGCAAACATAGCGCATGAAATAAGAAACCCCCTGGCCTCCCTGAGGGGGGCGGTTGAAATGCTCCATCGCGGAGGGACCAGCAGCGAGCAGCAGGAATCCCTTATGCTGATGGTCCTGTCGGAGGCAGACAGGCTTAACCGTATAATAACGGATTTCCTTATGTACTCAAGACCGGCAAAGAATGAACCAGAGCCGGTTGAACTGGATGTGCTTCTTAAGAGCACCCTAGAGATACTGGGCAAATCCGCCCCTGCCGGGGTCGTGATAAGGCCGGACATAGAAACCCTGCGCGTGACGGCGGACCCCGGACGGCTCCAGCAGGTCTTTTACAATCTTGTCCTGAACGCCTTCGAGGCGATGTCCGCAAACGGGTCCGCCGGTGGTGTGCTTACCGTTTCAGGGAAAAAAGAAAACGGCGTTGTCAGAATAAAATTTGCCGATACGGGCCAGGGCATAGACCCTAAAGACACCGAAAAGGTCTTTTTCCCGTTCTTCACCACCAAGGACGCGGGCACGGGCCTGGGCCTGTCCATAGCCCTGCGCATAATGGAAGACCACGGCGGCAACATCCGGTTCAGAAGCGAACCGGGCAGGGGGACTGAGTTCACGGTCACTCTGCCTGTGAGCGGAAAGGCGCCTGCGAATGTCTAAGCAAAAAGAAAAGATACTCGTTGTGGAAGACGAGAGACACATGAGGGAGATCATAAAGATGCTCCTTGAACAGGAGGGGTTTGACGTCCTCACTGCGGCGGATGGCACCCAGGGCATTCAATCCCTCGAAAGCGAGATATTCAACCTGGTGATCACGGACATAAGAATGCCGGGCGTGGATGGCTTTGGAATACTCAAACGGGCGAGGGAGATCAGCCCGGACACTGCGATCATTATGATAACCGCCTTCGGCACAATGGAGTCCACCGTGGAAGCGATGAAAATGGGCGCCTACGGCTATGTCCATAAGCCGTTCAAGATAGACGAGATACGGATCATGGTCAACAAGGCGCTGGACAAGCAGAAGATGCAGAGGCAGCTTTCTCTTTTGCGCCAGAGGGCCGAGGCCGGAACGGATGAGAACATCGTGGCCAGAAGCCCGCGGATGAAAGAGATCCTCCGTATGCTCCCCCGTGTGGCTGAAAGCAGGGCCAGCGTACTTATAACCGGGGAATCGGGCACCGGCAAGGACCTGATCGCCAATGCCATCCATAACCTGGGCCCAAGGAAGGACGCCAATTTTGTGGCCATAAACTGCGCCAACCTTCCCGAAGGGCTGCTTGAAAGCGAACTTTTCGGGTACATGAGAGGGGCCTTTACCGGGGCCGCGCAGAACAAGCAGGGCTATTTCGAGGTGGCGGACAAGGGGACGCTCTTCCTGGATGAGATAGCCGAGATGAGCGTGCAGCTTCAATCAAAGCTCCTGCGCGTCATCGAAACCGGCACATTCCGAAGGCTGGGAAGCACAACGGACATAACCGTGGAGGTGAGAATCCTTTCCGCCACCAATAAGGATTTAAAAGAGGCCGTCAGGAACGGCTCTTTCAGGGAGGACCTCTTTTACAGGCTGAACGCCATCCCGGTCCATCTGCCCCCCTTGCGGGAGCGGAAAGAGGACATCCCGGCCTTGATCGAGCATTTTCTGAAAAAGCGGGAAAAAGAAAAACGTTTTGGAAAAGGCGCCCTCGAACTGCTTATCAACCACACATGGAGGGGGAACATCCGGGAGCTTGAAAACATCGTGGAGAGAATACTGCTGTTTAGTGACCAGGACGTCATAAGCGTACAGGACGTCCCTGACGAGATAACCGGCGATTGTTCCGGAAGGCAGCGACACCTGGATGAAATAGGCAATGGGTTCGCGTTGGAAACACTCCTTGAAGGGCTGGAAAAAGACTATCTGCTTAAGGCGCTGGGCCAATCAGGCGGACGAAAAGCGGAGGCCGCCAAGCTCCTTGGCTTGAGCTTCCGCTCCTTCAGGCACCGCTTGGCCAAATACGATATCGGATAAAACCTCTTTCTCGAATGAATCGCCATGCAGCAAGCTGCGGAGAATTGCAAGTTAAATATAACGGCCCCGCCTCCCATATTTGCTTAAAAGAAGGTTCATGATGCCGGGAATCTCTTTTTTGAACCGTTCTTTCGGCATTGAACATGAAAAGCTCTCACCGGAGCTGACCTTAACGGTGAAATAGCGCGCCTCGTGATCGCTGTTGGTAAATATAAAAACGGGGGTCTCCCTGATCAACGGATGACGTTCCATATCCTGGAACTGGAGATAAGCGCCGAACGTCAGGTTGTCTGAATCCACAAAAACAAGGTCAGGATAAAATTTTTTCCATTCTCCAAGCTCCCTTAGCACTTTTATCTCATATCCCCCAGTGAAAAATGAAGGAGGTTCGCCTGCAGAGGAAACAAAAAGTATCTTTTTCCCTTCAGGGGCAGCCGCCTCTCCCCATACGGCTTCAAGAATGTCCAGGCTGAGCGCGGTATGCCCGCGGCCTCCTCCCCATTTCTCATAGCCGCGCAGTTCCCTCTCTATTTGCAGGATGTGCCGGGAGAGTTTCTTTTGCTCAAAATCTTCCCGGAACTGGATACCGCAGATATCGCCGTTCACATAGACGACCTTTCCGGCAAGCCAGCAGATCTCCTCATTAGGCAGAAGGATGGCAAACTCCATATAAATGGCTTCGGAAATTATCGTCTGGGCGTCCGGGATGTGCAGCCCCACCCCTCCTATGCTTATGTCTCTTAATCTGACTTTTTTTGAAATGGCGCTGAGCGCCTTGTTTCTGAGCGCTATTTTCAGAGATTTTGCGTTATGGGCGGACAACCGGATGTGTTTCCTTTGTTGCATGGATCCGGATCCCTCATTTGAAATTTCCAATCAGGCTTTGCCTCCTTGTGGACGTTATATATTTTAAAATAATTTTGCAATTTCCATACATTATAAAAATACCCCCACGCTTAAAGAGCAAATGGCGTTATCATAAAAATAGCGGATACCATGGACACATTGATAGACATCTCTGTCACGATAAGAGCAGGTATGGCGGTTTGGCCGGGAGACCCGCGGGTTGAGCTGGAGAAACTGCAGGACATCGAGGCTGGGGATGAAGCGAACGTCTCCCGTATCACCATGGGTGCCCATTCCGGAACGCACGTGGATGCCCCCCTCCATTATATTCCAGGGGCAACCGGCATTGCCGGGATTCCGCCTGGCGCCTTGCTGGGCCCAGCCAGGGTGATACTCGCCAAGGGCACTAATGGCGGCAGCGGCGAGATCGGGCAGGAGGAACTGGAAACGCAGGGCATACGCCAGGGAGAAAGGATACTCTTTAAAACGGAAAACTCCGCCTTATGGGGCCGCTCTCCTGGTCTTTTCCGCAAGGAATTCATACACCTTGGAGCAGAGGCCGCGAATTTTCTGGCCCAAAAAAAGGTCCGCGCCGTCGGGATCGACTACCTGTCCGTGGGCGGACTAAGCGGAGGGACCCTGGTGCACAAAATACTCCTTGAGGCCGGGATATGGATAATCGAGGCGTTGGACCTCTCCATGGCCGTCCCCGGAGACTATGAGCTCATATGCCTGCCTCTCAAGATAGAGGGGCTGGAAGCCGCCCCCGCCCGCGCGTACCTCCGTCCGCTTCCCTGAAAAAAATCAATGCCGCAATGCGCAAACCGTGCCAACCCCGCCTTTTTCCAGTCCGCATCTTTTTTTTATCCGGAGTCTGGTAGAATTAAAAACATGACTTTTTCCGATTCCGCAAAAGAAGGGTTCTCAGTAATAAATCACAGGTGGCACCTGGTACTCCTGAGAGTAGCTGCCTCTATCCTGAACCTGGCGGCCTTTTTCATTATAGTAGGCATACCGCTCTTTATTGCCATAATGGTTGCAGGCATCGAGCTTGCGGCCGCCAATGCCGGCCAGTTCCTCGAAAGCCTGAAGGAAGCCTTTATGAGCGGGTATGTCTGGGTTGCCGCTCTTGTGCTGGCCAGCATCTTTATTTACGCCATTTTTGCGGCTTTCATATGGATGTACGTTGTCGCAGGGTCTATGGGAATTATAGCCCGCACACTTGAAAACAGGAAAGAGACTTTCAGGCTCAAACTCTTTTTCCTTGAGGCAAAAAAGCATTTCA
>JAKAEG010000230.1 GCA_021819985.1 Nitrospirota bacterium
GCGAGGAGGCTACGGACGCAAACTGGATCATGGTCCCTTCGCGGCCGATCGTAATGCCTCCGCTCACGCCGATGAGCGAGGAAGCCGTCCGGACGAGGTTCGGGCCAAGCGGCAAAATGCCGTCTCCCACGTGCACCGCCTCCATGTATTCCGGTCCGCGCGGCCGCTTGATCCAGCGATGGCCCGCCCACATGGCCAGTCCGCTTGCGGTTCCGGCAATCGCAGGCACCGCAATGCGTGCCCATAACGGCAACGAGCGTGCGGCCGCGACCAGATGGTTATGCGAGGAATAGAAGCGGACGATCGCGTACATCGTCGTGCGGAACAGTTCAACGGCAAGGGAACCGACGAAGCCGACCGCCGCCGCGACGAGAAGCATGGGGACCATCGGATCAAAACCTGGACTGGAAGGGGTTTCGGCGTGTCCCAGCCGGGGGAACTTTTTCAAGATCTTAAAAATCATGGCTTTTTCCTCAGCCCGCTGGCCGGAAGCGACTTCTTCCGCGCGGGTTTCTTCCTTAAATTCTAAAATTTGATGTGCGCTCTATGACACTACCGGAATGCAGCGGATGACCCAGCGAACATTACCAAGGCCGGTCAGTAATGCCAAAGCTTTTTCCAGTCAAAAAGCAATTATACTCCTTGCATCTTTTAAATTGCAATCACGGTTGATCTCCGTGTTGATCTCCGTGTTGATCTCCGCATCGAACAGCGTACATGGCCGGAATGCCCCGGAACAGCGGCCGATACCGCCGGGATAAGCACTTTGCGCGCACTTCCAGCCGCGGCTTGAAAATACCATTTGAAATATGCATAGTATCAACTATAAAAAAGGGGGTGCGGCGAAACAGGCCGTCCAGGGAGGAAGACCATATGAAGTGCACCGTTTTGTGCATGCTCGCATTTCTTGCGATCATTTCCCAGGCTGAACGCGGCATGGCCTTTTGCGTGAACAGCGAAGTTGGCAATGCCTGTTTTCAAGACCTGCAGCAATATAGCCATAGCAGTTATCACTCTTACTACAGGGCGCCCAGCGGGCCCTCACGTGACGACATCGAACGGCAGCATTTCAACTGGGGCAAACAATACATGGATGCCGGGAACTGGGCGGCTGCGGAAAGGGAATTCCGAATTGCGGTGCAGTATGACCCCAAATGGTGGGGATACCGTTTTGACCTGGCATATGTCCTCCAGGAGCAGGGAAAGGATGATGAAGCCATAGGGCAGTACAGGGCATCCATCGGGCTTCGCCCGTCGCCTGTGGCCTATAACAATGTCGGGATCATATTTTACAAAGAAGGCAACCTGGATGCGGCCGAGGAATGGTACGGCGCGGCCCTTAAGATGGACCCGGGCTATACACGAGCGCGCAACAACCTTATCCAGGCAATAGATTATGGGCGGAAAAAGGAATTATCCGATCTTTTTAGTGACGCGTATAACCTGCTTAACAAGGGCGAATATGCAAAGGCTGAGTTTATGTTCAGAAAATATCTGCTTGTCAACCCCAATGATGCCGGCGCATGGAACAACCTTGGCGTTGCGTTGGAAAGGCAAGGCAATACCCTGGCGGCCGAGGCCGCCTACCGGGAAGCCGTTAGACTTGCTCCCTCGGACAGTATCAATACAGGCAATCTGAACAGTCTGCTGGCCAGCAGTGCCAGGACAAGCGCCATGAACGAGTTGAAGGCCGCGAAAGAGCAAAGTGAAAATGCGGCAAACGCGGAAACGATCGAGGCCATTAAAGGGACGGCAATGCGCTGTTTCGATGACAGCAGGGGCTGCAGCTATACAGCCGGACATGATGAAGAGGCCGTGGTGTTTGCTCCGCATGAAACGGACAATGGAGGCGCTAAACAGATCCCGAAGCAGCTTAGGGAAGACCCCCAATTCCGCCAACTGGAGAGCAACGGGGAAAAGCTGGACAGGGAGTACAAAAAGACGTATGAGGCAACGCAGCAATTATGGAACAGGATAGATAGCGGACAGGGGGACAAGGGCGCGCAGGAGGTCCTTTTGGCTGAGCAGCGAAACAGGCTCGCAGTGCTCAAAAGCGAGCAGATGGTAAATAAGATCGAAAAGCAAAAAAGGTATGCGGACCTCGGGTTTAAACCATAGCTGGGGAAGTGAAACTGTCCAAAGCGGATGGCTCGCGGCAGCAATGAGACCGGCAGTGGCGGCGGGCATCATAATATCCCTGTGTGTGGCCTTTTCCCCACGCATGGCCCTTGCCGGGTTCCCTCAACCTGCCGCCGTTTCGCAGGAGATACCGGCATCCGAGCGCTCCGGCCTGCTCAATGAGCGGGCTGCATTGCTGGCCCTGGGGAACGCGCTGAAACAGGAAATTAAAAACCAGGACGGACAATGCGGCCATGTCGATTTGGACAACAGGGCACAGGTGGCATTCTGCGATAAATGGCTGGACAGGCTTAAAGACGAATATGCCGGGTATTCGGGCAAGGTCCGGGATTTCGACACCAGGGAGAGATTCCTCTCAGCGCTCCACAGCAGGGGCGATCAGTGGGAGCCTTTAAACGCCCCTGAAACAAACGATGCTTCCAACCGCAGCGCCTATAATTATTTTAAAGTGATCGAGCAGTTCAAGGTCGCGGAATCGGAGCGCTATGCAAGGGGGAAAGTCACTTATTGCAATATTTATGTCTGGGACGTGACAAGGGCCATGGGCGCGGAGATACCGCACTGGGTCATAAAAAATGATCCCACCGGCGAGTCGGCAGTGGGCCCGGACGGCAATTTCACTGTCGCGCGCGAAGACTGCATTGACGGCAACAAGTGCCGTGAGGAGCGCGCCAATGACCTGGTGGGCTGGCTGAACGCCAACGGGAAAGCACACGGATGGCAAAGGGTTGATGCACGCATGGCGCAGGAAATGGCTGGTGGAGGGCACCCGGCGATAGCGATATGGGAAAATACGGATCCCAAAGCTCCAGGCCACGTAGCGATGGTCCGTCCGGGGTCCGTGGGAGACAGGCGGGGCGACGCCATTTCCCAGGCCGGAGGATATGTTGTTGACGCTAAACACATCAAGAATTTTTTCAATAGAAAGGGCATCCAGTACTGGTATCACGAATAATGCCAACGGAGAGATATGAATGAAAATGAAAAAAACCATGGTGATAGTGGCGGCGTTTCCGCTTTTGCTGTTTTTAGGCTGCTCGACAGTCCAGCCCCAGCCGGACGTCGCCAGGGCATATGACGAAAGAGGCAGGGTCGATATGGCCGCGGACAACTACGGGAAGGGTATCAGCGATTTTACGAAGGCGATCGAATTTGATCCCGATGACGCATACTCGTACATGGGAAGGGGCCTGGCTTATTTAAAGGACGGGGACAGGGAAAAAGCGGATGCGGATTTTTCCAAAGCCGCCTCCATGGACCCGGACCTGAAAGATGTACTTAAATCACTGAAGGGGTCCGGCTGGCAGTATCTGGCGGATGGCGATAACGGCTCCAAATGTTATCTTAACGCGAACTCGGTCAGTTCCGTGGGCAGCGGCGCTATTTCCTATGTCCTCAGGTACGATGCCCAGGACGACAGCTACACCATGTATAATTTTGAACTCAATTGCCGGACGCACCAGGGCAGGTGGCAGAATATCTGGCCCAAATACTATTCCGCATGGTCTGAATGGGAGTCCTATGGGGACAATTCCTTTTATGAGTACGTGGCGCGGAAATATTGCCGCTGCCAATATATTTCTCTTGATGATTTTATCCTGGCCGCAGCAATTTCAGATTACCGCAGGCTTGCGGCCGTAATACGCTATTTAAAAAAAACCTGCTGGAAGGGCCGGCGTGGCCCTGGCCCCTAATCCGTGCTCTTTCTCCTTTGAAGAATGGCGGCGCTAATGGCCGAAGGAACATAGCCCCTGATAACAATGCCTTCCACGTCGATGACCGGCACGCCGGTAGAGCCGGTCAGTTGTTCCATTTCCTCCTTTAATGAGATTTTCACTCTTAATATACCGGTTTAATATACCGGCGCTGCGGAACTTAGGTGGGAAAAGGGGTATTTCCGCCCGGAAAAAGCATCCGATTGACAATTACCCCTCCCCTTAATAACTTTTAATCATATGGACAGAAGGATCCTTACCGCCCCGCTGATGTTTTTTGTCTTTATCCTTTTTTTTGCCGTATTTTCCCGGGCGGCATTCGCGAAGGTGCAGGTAAAGGTAGAGGTGCAGGGCGTGGGCGGGGCGGTTAAAAAAAATGTCTTAAGTTTCCTTAGCATAGAGAAGCTCAGGAAATCCCCGGAACTGAATGATGACATGGTGAAAACCCTCTTTGGCAGGGCCACTGGGGAGATACGGGAGGCCCTCCAGCCGTTTGGCTTCTACACTCCGAAAATAAATAGACGGCTTGCAAAAGAGGAGGGCCAGTGGCAGGCAGTTTTCATCATAGATCCGGGCCAGCCGGTCAGGATATCAAAACTGGAACTCCAGATTACAGGCGTGGGCGCAAGCCAGGCCCCGTTTAAGGATTTCAAAAA
The DNA here is from genome assembly GCA_021819985.1 of Nitrospirota bacterium. Taxonomy (GTDB): domain Bacteria; phylum Nitrospirota; class Thermodesulfovibrionia; order Thermodesulfovibrionales; family JdFR-88; genus JAKAEG01. Next base: position 4,511 of record JAKAEG010000230.1, read on the forward strand.
GACCTTCCCCCTGAAACAGGGCGGCGTCCTTAACGAGCAGGCCTATGAAAAGGCCAAGCAGAACCTGCAGGAGATCGCGGCAAATTACGGTTTTTTGAACGCCACGATGACCCGGCATCAGATCCTGGTCTATCCGGAGCGGCATGAGGCGCAGGTATTTCTGGATCTCGATACCGGCCCCCAGTTCAGGTTCGGTGATGTTACATTCATGCAGACCAAAAACATCTTCAGCAGCCGGTTCCTGGAGAAGTTCATCACCTTCAAAAAAGGGGACCCCTATAACGGCACCGTGCTCGTTGCGTTCCAGGACGCTCTTAGCAGCAGCGAGTATTTCAGGATGGTCCAGGTGGCCCCGGAGCTTAAAAAAGCGGTTGGACTATATGTGCCCATAGTTGCAACGCTTACGGCCGCAAAGCGCTACCAGATATCCGTTGGGGCGGGCTATGGCACGGACACAGGCCCTCGCGGGCGCATAGACTGGCTGGACCGGTGGGTGAACAGGAGGGGGCACCGTATGGAGGTGAACTTGCGGCTGGCGCAGATAAGGCAAAACGCCATCTGGCGGTACATCGTGCCCTTGGACCATCCACTCACAAACCACCTGGATTACACCGCCGGATTTTTACACGAAAGCACCAGCATCGAGACAAGCCAGTCCTACTTTGCCGAATTCAGCTATACGCGGGCCATAAGCCCGCACTGGCTCCAGACCCTGTATTTTGAAGTGGAGAGGGTGTATTTCACCGTCGCCGATGAATCGGCCACGGACAAACTCATCCTGCCGGGCGCCACATGGACCTATAAAAAAGCCACAGCGGAATTATACAGCAACGAGGGAGTGCGGCTGATAGCCGATGTTGTGGGCACTTCCAAGGCGATGCTTTCCAGCGTGTCGTTTATACAGGGCAGGCTCCGGCCTA
>JAKAEG010000231.1 GCA_021819985.1 Nitrospirota bacterium
GCTGTCGCATATAGTGGGCGAGAAGCAGCTCTTCCGGACTCTGGCCGTCTATCTTGATATGCTGATTCCAGGATATGCCGCGACACTGACCGCTGAGGTGCGGATCTTTGTACGGCATGGCGGGGCTGTAAGTGTTATTGGGCTCATTATCATGCTTTTTTTCAGCTCCGTGGCCTTTACGGTGCTCGAAAACGCCATGTCAGTAATATTTTTCCACCGTGTACGGACAAAGCGCCGCCATTTCATGGTATCGGCGGTCATCCCGTATGTATATATAATTTTTCTTGGGATCGGGATTCTGATCGTCTCCTTTATAGCCGGTGCCCTGCAGGCGCTTCAAACCAGGCATCCCGTGGTCATGGGATGGAGTCTTCAGCTTAGAGGGGCATATGGGACTGCGCTTTATGCACTGGGCATTATCGGGGAGATATTCATGCTCACGTCCGTTTACCTCGTGATGCCGGTTGGCCGGATGACGCTGCGCCACGCGGTCACGGGAGGAATTACCGCTACCATATTGTGGGAAATAACACGCCGGGTCCTTGTGTGGTATTACTCCACACTCTCAATGGTAAACCTGATATACGGCTCCTTCGCCACCTCCGTTGTAGCGCTGATTGGCATAGAAGCGGCCTCTCTGATACTGCTTTTGGGAGCGCAGGTCATTGCCGAGCTGGAAAGAAAACGGCACGGAGCAGGCGCGGGCAAAACCTCGGGTTTTTTTGAGACTTAAGGGGAGGGCCCTTGTCTTTTTTAAAGCATCTTCTCCAAAAGTCCGTCAAGCTGCTCCAGGCTGTAGTACTCTATCTGGAGCGTACCGCCTTTTTTCCCTTTGTGCTTTACCCGCACCTTGGTGCCGAGCGACTTTGTGAGCCTGTCTTCCAGGTCGGCTATATTCGGGTCCGCTAGCGGCTTTTTGCCCCTGCTTTTCGCTTTCAAAGCGGGACTTTCAGACTTAAATTTTAATAAAAACCTCTCCAGCTCCCGCACGGAAAACCCCTCGTTTACGGCGTTTTCAGCTACTACGGCCTGTTGAGATTGAGAGTCAATACCAAGCAGCACCTTGGCATGGCCCATCGAAAGCTTTCCTTCCGCCATAAGCGCCCTGACCTCTTCGGGCAATTTCAAAAGGCGCAGATGGTTGGTTATGGTGGTCCGCTCCATTCCCAGTTTGCCAGAAAGTGCCTCGTGAGTGAGGGAAAACTCCTTCTGGAGGCGCTCAAGGGCCTGGGCGGTCTCGACCGGGTTTAAGTCCTCGCGCTGAAGGTTCTCTATGAGGGCTATTTCGAGCGAGTCCTGGGAGGCGGTTTTTTTAAGTATGGCGGGCACGCGCTTGAGGCCCGCTATTTTGGCGGCCCGGAGCCTTCGCTCTCCGGCTATGAGCCTAAAGGTGCCATCGCCATTAGGGCAAACTATCAGGGGCTGGAGCACCCCTTTTTCCTTTATCGAGGCCGCAAGCTCCTTAAGTCCTTCTTCCGAAAAGGTTTTTCTTGGCTGGTCCGCCCACCGGGCGACCCGTTCTATATCGATCTCAATGGCCTCTATGCCCGATTTGGGCAGGAGGGCCTCAATTCCCCGTCCGAGTGCAGTTTTCATTCCTTAAAAGCTCCTTTGCCAATGCGAGATAGCTTTGCGCCCCTTTTGATCTGGCATCATATATTATGGCCGGCTTCCCATGACTTGGCGCCTCGGCCAGGGCGATGTTTCTGGGGATCACAGTGGAATAGACCTTCCCCTTGAAGTGCTCCCTCAACTCAGATTCAACCTGCCTTGTAAGCGTATTTCTTGGGTCATACATGGTCAAAAGCACGCCATTGAGTTCAAGCGAGGGGTTATAAGACCCCCGAACAAGCGAAAGCGTATGGGAAAGCATACTTAGGCCCTCAAGCGAATAATATTCGCATTGCACCGGCACTAAAACGGACTGAGCGGCCACCAGGGCATTGAGCGTAAGCATCCCAAGCGAAGGCGGGCAGTCGATTATTATATATTGGAACCGTTCCCTGACCGTTGAAAGGGCTTCTGAAAGGATACGCTCCGCTCCATCACGCCCCGCAAGCTCTATTTCCGCCCCAAGAAGGTCTATTGTCGAAGGGATTACCCAGAGCCTGTCATGCGGCGCCGGCTTTATGACGTCTCCTATGCCCATACTGCCGGAAAAAATATCATACAGGCCGGGGGCTTCCTTTGGAAGACCAAGCCCGCTTGTCGAATTGCCCTGCGGGTCTGCGTCTACCAGGAGGATATCAGCGCCGGCCAGAGCCAGTGAGGCGGCCAGATTCACGGCGGTTGTCGTTTTTCCAACACCGCCTTTCTGGTTAACTATGGCTACGATCTTATCCATTTCCGTTTTTTGATTTTTTTGTTTTTGTTTTTTGGTTTTTTTGTTTTCACCGCGCCGAAGGTATTTGTATCAACAGTCGCGGTGCATTATTCTAGCATGCGGCCTCCAAATGAAGATATATGGAAATAACGGTCCGGATTGCGCTGTCGCGCTATCTATTAAACCGGCAAGCCGGGACAGGTTTTTTAAGCTCCGCTTGCCTGGACGACATGTAATTGCCTTGGTTAATAAAGGGAAATATTTATTTTGTTTACACTTTTGCCAGGCCTTTTTGCTAAAATGTGCCGGAGCGTAAACAAAATAAATATTATGGAAATGAAAAAAATCCTGATCGCCGATGGGCTTAATCCCTTTATCCGGGAAGAAAAGACCCTGCTGGACCGGGGTGATTTCCAGATATTCACCACAAACTCAGGCATTGATGCGCTTGAGATTCACCGCGCAAATAAAATGGACCTCATCCTTGCCGACCTTAACACACCTGATATGGCTGGAGACGAAATGACCAAAATTATACGGACGGTCCCGGAGCTGAAGCGCGTCTCCATAATTTTAATAACCAGCCTCAAGAAGGCGGATTTTGAGAGGTGCGCGGCCTGCGGGGCAAACGATTATATAACCCGGCCCATAGACCCCCAAAAGCTCCTTTCAAAGGTGGCCTGGCTGATATCGGTCTACGAGAGAAAGGACCTGAGGGTCCTGATAAAGTCCAGGGTGATAGGCTCTTTCGGCCGGGACCCTTTCTTCGGGACCACATGCAACATAAGCGCTTCGGGCCTGCTTCTTGAAACAGAAAAGGTGCTGGCCAGGGGGGACGTCATTTCGAGCGCCTTTTTCATACCCGATATTGAGAGGATCTCGGCAAAATGCCGGGTCATGCGCATAGTCCGGCACGAAAAAATGTTTCAATACGGCATGCAGTTTGTCGAGATTTCCGAGCAGGACAAAATGATAATAGAGGATTTCGTCTTAAAAACATTGTGAAAAAATTGTTCCACGTGGAACAATTCACAAAATTCAGTTTTTATCCATGCGTTCCCCGCAAAATTCCAGCCCATATATATATCGCTGAGGCTGAAATAACGGCGGCAAGGAGCCATCTCAGGGACTTGATATGTGTTTTTCTGCCGGTGGCGCCGCCCGCATATGCCATCGGGATGGCCCCGGCCAGAAGGGCAGCCGCCAGATCGAACCGTACCTGCCCGGTTGCAATCTTACCGATCATTCCAGCAGTCGACGAAATAAGCCCTATCGCAAGCATGCTGCCCAAAGCCACTCTCAATGGTATTCTGAGCACATAAAGCATGATTGGGATTATAATGAACGCGCCCGCCTGACCCACCATGCCCAGCAGGACTCCTGTTACGGCCCCGCAAGAGATGGCGGCCGCCATATTGAATTTCACCTGCCCGCCTGAAAGCTCGTCGTTCAGGTAACTGCGGGGAATCAGCATCAATACGGAGGCGAAAAGCGCCAGCGCGCCATAAATTACAAGCAGAAGCCTGTCACCCATGTCCTTTGATATCAGAGAGCCCGCCAGAGAGGAAAAAAACAGTGTGGCACCAAGCGTCAGCACAAGATCCCTGCTGATAAGCCGCTCTCTTTTATAAAATATCGTGGCGGTCAGTGTCGCGAAAAACCCCTGGGTCATGGTAAGGCCGGTTATACCCTTTACCCCTAGGGCAGGCAAGCCGAACAGGGTGGGGATATATAGCAGGAGCGGGAACATTATGATCCCGCCCCCTATGCCAAGCATCCCGGAAAGAAAGCCGCCCAGCCCGCCAGCCGCGATCAAAAAAAGGTAGAGCGCAAAAAAATGTGTCACGCCTCTACGTTTATCCTGCCCCCGGAGGTAAATTCCCCTTCTACCAGATCGCCTATATGGGCGGCAAGGATACCATCCTGCTCCAACAGTGACACCAGTTTTTCCATGTTGTCCCGGGGCACGAATATCAAAAGCCCGCCCGAGGTCTGGGCATCGTTTAGCAGAATTTTATGCTCCCCGGCAACATTCACGGACCATTTAACATATTGTTCATAGTTTTTGAGATTGGCTGTCGTGCCGCCAGGGACAACATTTTGCGAAACAAGTCTTTCGGCGTCCTTGAAGAAGGGCACCCGGCTGGCATGAATATTTGCCTTTACGCGGCTGGCCGCAAGCACCTCATTGAGATGGCCCAGAAGCCCAAAACCGGTGATATCGGTCGCGGTGCTCACGCCCGCCTGGATCATTATTTCACTGGCCCTTTTGTTTAGGGTGGCCATGGCCTTTGTAAAGTCGCTTGCAACGTCCTCACTCACCCGGCCGGACTTGATCCCTGTAGAGATTATCCCTGTGCCGATGGGTTTTGTAAGGATTATGGCGTCGCCCACCTTTGCCTTCGAGTTATCGAGGATTCTGTCAGGATGAATCAGCCCCATGACGGTGTAGCCGAATTTGGGCTCCTTGTCCTTTATGGTGTGCCCGCCGATAATAGGCACGCCAGCCTCGGCCATCTTGTCAATACCTCCCTGGATTATCTGTTTCAAAACAGGGAAAAAATCGGGGTCGCCGGGGAACATGGCGACATTCAGGCTTACCACCGGTCTCGCGCCCATGGCGTAAATATCAGAAAGCGAGTTTGCCGCGGCTATCGCCCCGAACATGTAAGGGTCATCGACGATCGGGGTGAAAAAATCGACAGTCAGCACGGCCGCAGTTTCATCGTTGAGCCTGTATACGCCCGCATCATCAGCATTTGAAGCGTCTACAAGGACATTAGGATCCATTATAGGCGGCAGCTGCCCCAGCACGTGGGACAGGTCCTTAGGACTGAATTTTGCCGCTCAACCCGCGCAGCTTGACATGCCGGTTAATTTGAAATTTTTTTTCCCTATAATGTCCATTTTGCTTTGCCTCCCTTTCTTTTCGCCATCAGACCGTATTTATATTGATTATCTCCATTTATCTTCTTCTTTCTCCAGGATACTTCCCTTTTCTTGTGATTGCGCAGCACGCAGGTGCGGGCAAGGCCGAATCATATTCTTTTTGCAAAATCCCAGGCAGGTCGGGGATGAAGGCGTCCACCTGTGCGCGTCAAACC
>JAKAEG010000232.1 GCA_021819985.1 Nitrospirota bacterium
CGAATACGGCATGCCTGTCTCAAAGACCTGCTTCACAGCGCAATCTTCGCCGTGCTCATAACATGGCCGGCCGGTCCTGTGCGTCAGATCGAAACAGGTCCTTCCTTTGAGTTCGCCAGGTGAAATACCGGTCTGCCTGCAATACGCCCTGTTTGCAGTGAGTATCCGGTATTGCCGGTCGAGCACTATAAAACCCTCGTCCACTGAGTTTAATATGCTCCAGACAAATTCCTCGCTTTTTCTGAGCGCAAGCTCGGCCCGCTTCAGGTCCGTAAAATCCGCCGCCGCGCAAACCACCCCTATAAGCTTTCCCTCGCTGTTATGCATCGGCGAGGCGGAAAAAAGCACAGGGACATTTTTATTATCTTTGGTCTTATAACTTATTCCGGCGTGGTCCACGCTTTCCCCGGAGAGCACCTTTTTTATTATCGAGGCGTCCGCTTCGCCTATAAGCTTTTCAAAATGAATTCCCAAAAGCTCATTTTCTTTATAGGCCAAAAGAGAGCAGGCTGCCCTGTTGGCCTGGATAATATTTCCTTCAGTTGACAATATGACGAGAGTGTCGATAAGGCTTCTGATGACAGTATCCATGTAATTTTTTGAAATTGTGGTCAGGTTAAGATCAGCGGCCATTTTGTTGAACAGGGCCTCAAGCTGGCCGATCTCATCATCACCTGATACCGCCACTCTGCCTGTAAGATTGCCTCTCGATATCTCCTGCGCCATGGATGCCAGGGCTGATACGGGTCTCACGATCTTTCTGGAAATCAGACGCGATACATGGACCGTAACCAGCAGGAATATTCCCAAAATGGCCGCCTGAAGCCCGATCAGCAGCTCTATCTGGCTGTGAATGTATCCGGAGGGGAGCGCAAACAGCAGTTGGCCCAATGGCTTTTGTCCGGCCCCTACCGGCTTGCTTGTCAGGTAATAGCGCTCGCCCCCTAAAGCTGTATCTCCGAATATCCATCCCTTTTTTAAACGGCGTTGGCCGTAAACAAGGTCTTCGAGCACATCGTGTATGGCTTTTGGATTTTGCAGAGTTGTGGTCTGTAACTGATCACCCGATACAACCATAACGTCCATGCCGTATTTGGCCTTGATCTCCGAAATGAAATTGTAATCGAACACATTTGAAAGTTCGAGGACTCCGATAATTTCCCGTTTGTCCTGTATCGGGACCTGGACATTGATGCAAAGACCGGCTTCCGTTTTTTCAAAACCCACCACCCTTTGCCCGCGAACGGCCTTTACAAACCCTGGGTCTCCTCCGAAATCGATATATCTGGCAGGATAACGGGCGCTGGCTATTATGAGCCCGGATTTATCTGTAACGCTGGCCCTGTCCGTCCCGAATGCGGACATAGACCTCTCAAGCATGCCTAAAAGCGCCTGATTGTCCCGCTTCCTTACAGACCGGATAAAGGGCGGCTCAGAGGCCAGTGCATTGGCCCGGTTTATGAGCTTCTCCTGCTCGAAGTTAACGGCAAGTTCGGCCCCGCGCAGGTCATCTTTGAGCCTCTGCTTGAAACTGTCCACTAACATGCCTGTAGACAGCCATACGGATACCGCCGATATAAGGATCATGGGGACTGCAATGAGGGGAATAAAGTTGGTAAGCAGTCTTGTCTGGAGCTTCTTCACTTCAAGGCAATTTTTTCAGTACAAGAGGGTGAAATATAGCTTGTCCGAATTTCTTGATCCCATATTCTGCTATGAGCTTCTGGGCCGAATCGGATTTAAGGAAATCAATAAACAGCATTGCGCCCTTATAGTTCACGCCCGGGACTTTCGCGGGATTGACAGCAGTCACCCTGTAAGGATTGAACAGGCGCTTGTCGCCTTGGAAAACGATCTGAAGGTGAAGCTCATTTTTATGGGAAAGATAAGTGCTCCTGTCAGACAGGCAATAACTTTTCTCTTTTGAGGCCATTTGAAGGGTCTTGAGCATACCCTTTTTTGATTGCTTGTACCAGTCCCCATTCGGGGTGACTCCCGCAAGCTTCCATAATTCCAGCTCCCTCACCTGTGTGCCGGACCTGTCTCCGCGTGAAATAAAAGGGGCCTTTTTGAAATATACATCCCTGAACGCGGCCTTCGCGTCCGCCGCTTTTTTCAGACCGGCAGGGTCTTCCGGAGGACCCACCAATACAAAATCGTTATACATTATCGAAACAGCATTGATCCCGTATCCCTCAGCTATGAATTTATCTTCAAGAACTCTTGCATGAGATAAAATGACATCGGCTTTACCATCTCTGCCCCGGTCGAGAGCGGCCCCGCTGCCTACGGCCGCGACTTTGACTGTCATTCCATATTGTTTTTCAAATACAGGAAGCAGGTAATCAAGGAGTCCTGAATTCTGGGTGCTGGTAGTTGTCGAAAGGCGGAGTGTTTTTCCGGCCTGTGATGGAGCGCCTGTGCCATTTTTCGAACAGCTGGTCATAAAGACCGGAATGATACAAGCCACAAGAGCTGCGCATATGATCCGGAGTGCCCTCATTGCCAGCTATTCTATAAGAAAATACAATTAAATTCAAAAGAAAAAAATTCAACCGGACGTCAATCCCACAGCTCTTTGATTACACTTTAAAACATCTGAATTAATCATCCTGAATCATCCTGCGGCAAGCTGCAGGCAATTGCAACTTAAACCGCTGCCCGGCTCCTGCGGAAAATCTTTACCAGGTCGAACCATAAGACGCTGAGCAGCCCGGCCCCAAGGCACATGGCTATGTCTGCAGGGCCCAGTCTTCCAAAACTAAAAACCTCCCGCAGGAAAGGCACATAAAGGACCATGGCCAGAAAAAGGCTGGCCCCTCCGATCACCCACCATAATGCGTTGTTTTTCACGCGCAGGGAGGCGGCCGTTGTCAGTGACGAGCGGTTCGTAAGAATCAGCGCCAGGTTTGCAATGATCAGGGCGGCAAAGCTCATTGCGCGGGCCCGCGCTTCCCCCTGCCCCGTCAGTATTGCTATACCGAAAACGGAAAATACGAATATAAGCACGATTGCGCCCTGCAACAGTCCAGCCGCGACTGACCGGCTGGTGAAAATTTTTCCTTTTCTACTATGCCCCATTCTGTGCGGGGAACGCTCCATGATGTCAGGCTCTTCCGGTTCGGCCTCGAACACTATGGAGCAGGCCGGGTCTATTATGAGTTCCAGGAACACTATATGCACCGGCAAAAGGACCAGCGGCATGCCCAAAAGCAGCGGGATCATGGACATGCCCGCGATAGGCACGTGTACGGCAAGTATATAGACCGACGCCTTTTTTATATTGTCCAGTATCCGGCGTCCCATCCTGACTCCCTGCACAATGGAGGAGAAATCATCGTCCAGAAGCACTATCGAGGCCGCCTCGCGGGCAACATCCGTACCGCGCCCTCCCATGGCTATGCCTATGTCGGCCGCCTTGAGGGCAGGGGCGTCGTTTACCCCGTCGCCCGTCATCGCCACGATTTCGCCTCCCGCCTTAAATGCCTTGACTATCCTCAGCTTCTGGTCCGGAGTAACGCGGCAGAATATATCGGCTCCGTTTATTTTTCGTCCCAGTTCCGCGTCCACCATCGCCTCAAGCTCCGGGCCTGTAACAATGTTTTTCCCCAAACCTATCTTTGAGGCGATTTGGGCGGCCGTCACCGGATAGTCTCCGGTTATCATAACTACCTTTATGCCCGCTCTGCGGCATTCTTCAACGGCCTCCGGCACTCCAGGGCGAACAGGGTCCGCGAGACCCACAAGCCCCAGAAAATTAAATGTGAACGCATGCTGCTCTTCGGGCAAAACCTCCTCTGCTGAGCCGGCCCCCGGCTTTTTGGACTTGGCCACACCGATCACGCGAAGTCCCTCCGCAGCCATCTCATCTATCCGTGCGGACAGTTCCCGAAACTCCTTTTCGCCCATATGGCATATGTCCGCAATGGCCTCCGGCGAGCCCTTGGCCGCGACCACATAATCGTACCCGGCCCCGGCCCTCCAGACGCGGGACATGGCCATCAGCTCCTTCGAAAGAGGGTATTCCTGCATCAGCTCCCAATCCTCATGGATATGCTCCGTATTTTGAAGCCAGCGGCTGCCGGCCCTCCTTAAGGCCTGTTCCATTGGGTCGAAAGGGTCCTTCCGGCTGGCCAGTATCGCGTATTCAATAACGGGATGGAATTCCTCAGGAACATGAACATCTTTGCCGGTCTCAAAAAAACCGGCCCCGTCCGTGCATGGAAAGCCCGGCTTTCCCGCACAAAATATTTTTTTTACCTCCATCCTGTTTGCGGTTAGAGTGCCCGTTTTATCGACGCACAATACGGTCGCGTCCCCAAGGGTTTCCACCGCCGGGACCCTGCGGGTCAGGACTTTTCTGCCGGACATGCGCCACGCCCCGAGGGCCAGAAAAACAGTGAGGATCATCGGGAATTCCTCTGGAAGAACGGCCATGGCAAGCGTTATACCGGCTAAAAAACCGTTCAGCCAGTCCGTTCTTGTTATTCCATAGACCACGATAATTACGGCGCAAAATGACAGACCCGCCGCCGCCATGTAGCGCACCAGCCGGCCTGTCTCCTTCTGAAGCGGCGTGCTCTCAGGCTCTATCCGCTCAAGCGCCGTGCCTATCTTGCCTATTTCCGTGCCGGCACCGGTGGCCAATACCTGCGCCACTGCAGTGCCTCCGACTGCCAGGGTCGCGGAATAGACAAACGGGGAAGGACCTCCTCCGGGAGGAGCAACGCGGGAAGGCAATTCTCCAGCACTGCCCATTTCAAATGATATTTTGCTTACCGGAACGGACTCGCCTGTAAGGAGAGACTCGTCCACAAGCAGATTTATTTCGGTCAGCAGAACGCAGTCGGCCGGCACCCTGTCGCCTTCGGAAATTATCGCGATATCTCCGCAAACGACGTCCCGTCCGGAAATCCTTCTTTGCCTGCCGCCTCTCATCACAAGCGCTCTGGGGCTTGCGAGGTCCCTCAAGGCCTCAAGGGCCCGCTCGGTCTTCCGCTCCTGGTAAAAGGTAATTCCTGTTACGACGGCCACAAAACCAAGCAGCATCAACGCCTGCTGCCGGTCGCCGATAAAAAGATAAATGGTCCCGCCCGCTATCAGGAGCAGGAACATGGGCTCGCGGAGCACGTCCAGGGCTATCCTGAAAAGATTTTTTTTGCGGGATTGCGGAAGCTCATTGGGGCCATCCTGCGCCAGTCTTGATGCCGCTTCCGCTTCGGAAAGACCGCTAATTCCGGTCAGATCAAGTTTTTTGACACGGGCCGTGGACATGTAGACATTTTGCCATGAATTTCATCTTCCGGCAAAGAGTAAATAACGCATGGAAGCACTTGCGGCCTGGGATAAATTCAGAAGAGGAAAAGAATGATTAACCTGGCGATTAAAAATCTTTACAGTCGTCATTCCCGATC
>JAKAEG010000233.1 GCA_021819985.1 Nitrospirota bacterium
AGGAATTGTTTTGGGCCGTCATTCCCGCGCAGGCGCCCGATTTTATCTTGATAAAGACTGGCCAATTTATAAAAACGTCAAAATGGATGCCCGATTAAGACACTCGGGCATGACGACCTTAGAGATGCTTATGTTTCTAAACCCTTACTTGAAAGCTGTTATGTAAAGCTATTTACGGGACCTCACACTGAGCCATGAAACAACGAATCCGGCAATTCAAATCAAATCAAAAAATCCTTCCATTCGATTCCCGAAGGGGATACAAACTCACGGGTTTGCCGCCCTCGGTGAGGCCGCCGTCCGCCTTTTTTTGCAAAAACATGTCTTTTATCACATTTCCCCGATAAAGAATTATGTTATTTTTCTATTTATTTTTTTCCCGGAATATTATAAAATCTTCACCGGGAGCTGTTTTGACTGTTGTACGTAAAAACCCACTGCCGGAAAGGGGCTCCATCTGAAAGACGAAGGACTCAAGATTCGCCACACGACCCCGTCAAGAAGTTATTTTTCTTTTTCATTTCTTTCATTTGTTTCGATACTTTCATTTCTCGTTTGCGCTTTCGTTCTCCATGCAGGCAACGCTCAGGCGGTGCCCGTCACCGCGAGGGCGGCCGTTGTTATGGATGGGCAGACGCACAGGATCCTTTATGCCAAGAACGCAGACCTGAAATTAAAGCCGGCCAGCACCACCAAGCTTGTTACCGCCATGGTTGTGCTGGACAAGCTTAATCCTGATTCGGTCGTAATCGTAAGTAAAGATGCGGCATACACACCTTCCATAGCCCCAAGGCTCAGGCCAGGCGACAGGGTTACGGTCCGGGATCTCCTTTACCTGGCCCTGATGCGCAGCATTAATGGCGCGGCTGTGGCGCTTTCTGAAGCGGTTTCCGGATCTCAAAGCTCCTTTGCCTTGCTGATGAACGAAAAAGTGGCATCCCTGAACGCCAAAAACACAAAGTTCGTCAATGCAACCGGTCTACCCGCCCCCGGGCAGTACATTACGGCTTCTAACCTCGCGATAATACTGGACAGCGCCCTTAAATATCCTCTTATCAAGCAGATAATAAATACACGGGAAAAAGACCTCTACATAGGCAAAAGACATCTTTATCTCAGGAATACGGACAAGCTGCTTTGGGCCGACGACGACCTCATCGGCGGCAAGACCGGATATACCAGGGCGGCTGAGCATTGCCTTGTATTTGCCGCCTCAAAAGGAAACTGCACGATAGTTACATCCCTGCTTGGCGAGCAGATAAGAGACCACCTTTGGAGCGACGGGCAAAAACTGCTCAATCAGAGCGTGCAAGTCGCAAACGGGACGGCGCAACCCGAGATATATGAAACTAAAAACCCGGTTGTCCTTACCTCTTATGAGCCGGTCCGGCATGGCAGACACTTAAGCAGAAGGCGGAGACTCCTGAGGCATAGGCTGCTTAGACGGAGACTCCTGAGCCGTAGACTTTTGAAACGGAAGCTCCTGAGCCAGAGGCATTCGAGGGCAAAGCGGTTAAGAGAAAGGCGTCTTGCGCGGCTACGTGCCAGAATACTGCGTCATCGCAGGCGCGTCCTCAGGGCCAGAAGATACTCCCATAAAAGAAAATATGTGCGTGCGTAAAACTTTTTAATTCAGAAGGCTGTGCCTGTTCTGGTCCGTCTTGTTAGAACCCGGCGCTTTTATGATCCAATGATTGCACGCGTTTTTTCTTTTTTGAAATTTGCCAGGATAGTATCTGTAAACAGTCCATACAATGTTGTCATTCCGGCTTGTCCGGAATCTTTCTTCGCCTTTCGTTTGACTTAAATCCGGCCAATGAGTTAGCTTACAGATTAATCAATTAATCAATGGAAGAAATAAAAACAGAAGGCCTGGCCGGGGCGGGCGATCATAAAACTCCGGAGAGGCTTACCGGCATCGGCGAGCTTTTCCAAAGAAGCTGGCATTTATACCGGATGAGATTTCATGCATTCAGCCTCATCTACCTTTTTTATCTTGTCCCCCAAATGCTCATATCGGGTTTCTGTTTTTACGTTTACAAGATGTCTCCGCATCCCTTGAACCCTTTTTTAACAGCCTGGATAGCCTCCGGAGTGATAATAGGAGTGCTGATTTCGGTTTGGGGACAGGCGGCCTTCGTTTATGCCGTCTCGGACCCGTCTGCCGGTATCCGGGTTATTTTCCAGAAGGCTGCCGAATCCCTCAGGAAATTTGTATGGATATACCTGCTTTTCTTTGCGCTCACCATAGCTGGGTTTGTTCTTTTCGTGGTCCCAGGTATTATCATGATGGTCTGGTTTTCCTTTTCCGTTTTCATCCTGGCCGGCACAGGGGAAACCGGCATAAACGCGCTTCTTGAAAGCAGGCAATACGTAAAAGGCCTCTGGTGGCCCGTTTTCATGAGACTTCTTGCAGTCTGGGCGCTCTCCTTTGGTCTTGCTTCGCTGCCAGTTGTAGGGACTCTCCTATTTATCTTCTTCATGCCTTATCTCATCACGTATACTTCGCAGCTTTATAAAGAACTGGCCGGTTTAAAGGGGGTGATCTCAAAACCTTCTGACAGAGACAGAAAGAAATGGGCCGTTATAGCTGTTTTTGCTTTCATCGTCAGCGTTTCTGTCTTCACCTATACCGTTAAAAATGCCGACCTTAAAGCATTATGGCTCCAGGAGTCCGGAGGAGGACCAGCCCCCGCCGCCAAGCCGCCCGCCTCCAAACCGATTGAAAAGCCAATTCCGCCTGCAGTTGCGCCTCCCGCCACGTCAGGGTCCCTTAGAAGCATATAAATTCTTTTAAAGCGGGGTGGAAATGGCCACCTGCGTCTTCCTCATTGCCTCTCTGAGGAAATAAGGCAGGTCATCAGGCATCCTGGAAGAGACGATATTTCCGTCCACGACGACTTCCTTGTCCTCGTAAATGGCCCCGGCTTCCTTAAGTTCCTTGGCGACCTCTGGCCAGCAGGTCATATGCCTGCCCTGGACAACCCCGGCGCTTATCATTATTTGCGGGCCGTGGCAGATGGTTACGATAGGCTTGTTCCTGTCTATGAAATGCCGCACTATCTGAAGCGCCGCATCTTCCTTGCGGACCTTCGAGGGAGCCTTGCCGCCGGGCAGGAATAGCATGTCGTATTCCTCGGGGTTTATCTCATCGAACGAACGGTTGGCCTCGATCTCGTAATCGTGTTTGCCATCGATTGTCCCTCTCTTTTTAGAAGCTACGTCGATATCGAACCCTTCCTCCTTGAAGCGGTAATACGGCACGAATAGTTCCATATCCTCAAACCCATCAGCACTCAATATCAATATCTTCATTTTATCCTCCTTTAGTGAGACATAGACACTCTATTAAGAATCTTCAACGCCTGATTTAATGTTATATCAGGCGTTTCCCATGTCAACGGGTGGGGCGCATTTCCGTTTCACAACGGCCGCGAAACGGGTAAAATATACATTAAACGGACCGATTTGGCATAAAAATTCAGTGCTTTACATTAAATGAGGAATGTATTAGAATTACACTTGCTTTGATTTCAAGGATGGAGGTAGTCTGTTTTGGTCAAGATAAGGTTAATGAGGATGGGGGCGCACAAGGCCCCTTTTTACAGGATCGTTGTTGCCGATTCAGCGGCACGCCGCAACGGCCCTTTTGTAGAAATATTGGGTACTTACGATCCAAAGAAAAACCCTTTTGAGTTAAAGCTGGACCAGGAGAAGGCCGGCAAGTGGCTAAAACAGGGTGCACAGCCTACCGATACAGTAAAGAGACTGCTGGTGAGGGCGGGAGTGCTTACAGCCTGAAGTTAAAGCCCCCTTGCGGCTGGGCCGAGGGGGGTTTTTACTTTTTTTAAGAATCAGCGCGCTATCCATTTTGGCTCTTCCGGGGGTGGGAAAAATGAAAAGTCTGATTGAGGCTATGGCAAAGGCTCTGGTGGATAAACCAGAAAGTGTTTCGGTCTCCGAGGTCGAGGGAGAAAGGACCACGGTCTACGAACTCAGGGTGGACACCAGCGATCTGGGAAAGGTCATCGGGAAACAGGGCAAGACGGCTCGGGCCATGAGGACCATACTCAGCGCCGCCGGCACAAAAATAGGAAAACGCTGCGTCCTGGAAATCTTGGAATAATTTTTTTATTTTTTATTTTTCTCCTGAAACCGGGCAGGATTTAATTTTTTTAGCCATTTTTTAATTTTTACTAACACCGGGGATTGGACGGGGGAGACTGAAAAGCCCCCTTTTTTATTTTTCTTTTTTGAATTTTTGAAAGAATAAATTAAAAATGCGGTTTTCAGTAATTACCCTCTTTCCTGAGGTATTCCACGCCTATCTGGCAGCGGGTATAATGAGGAGAGCGGCGGAGAAATCGGTCGCGGTCTTTGACATAATTCAGCTTAGGGACTTTGCCTCGGACCGGCACAGGACCGTGGACGATTACCCTTACGGGGGCGGGCCGGGAATGGTAATGAAACCGGAGCCGCTGGAAAAGGCCATAAAATATGCCACGAAAGATGGGCTTCCAACTCTTAATGTGCTGGTGAGCCCGCAGGGCAGGACTTTCGACCAGAAGATGGCCAAAGCGCTTTCAGAGGAGAAAAGAAGGTTGCTTTTCATATGCGGCAGGTATGAGGGCATAGATGAAAGAGTACGGGCCAGCCTGGTGGATGAGGAGATCTCCGTAGGGGATTACGTTTTAACTGGCGGAGAACTGCCTGCTTTGGTTATAATAGACGCCGTCGTCAGATTGCTGCCGGGAGCTTTGGGAGATGAGGACTCGTTAAAAGAGGAATCGTTTTCCTGGGGGATACTGGATTATCCTCATTATACGAGGCCGCCCGAATGGAACGGGCTTAAGGTGCCGGAGGCCCTGCTTTCCGGCAACCATGCGGAAATAGCCAGGTGGCGGAGGAAAGAGGCGCTCAGGCGGACACTTAGGAACAGGCCGGAGCTTATTGAGCAAGCGGGGCTCTCCCCGAAAGAAATTGAACTTATTCGCAGGTTAAAGGAGGAAGAGTATGAATCTGATAAATAGCATTGATGAAGGATACAGGCGCGAGGTCACCCCGTTCAATGTGGGCGACACGGTCCGCGTCTTCATGAAGGTCATAGAAGGCGACAAGGAAAGGATACAGCCTTTCGAAGGGGCGGTCATCGCGCGGAAAAACGGCGGCACCAGGGAGACCTTCACCGTAAGAAAGATATCTTTCGGTGTGGGAGTTGAAAGGATATTCCCTTTGCATTCGCCTTTCATCCAGGAAATAAAGGTGGTAAGGCAGGGACTCGTGAAGCGGGCTAAACTCTATTACCTGAGAGAGAAGAAAGGCAAGGCCGCGAAAATCAAGGATAAGCAACTGGTCAAGAGATAGGCGGGCAGTTTTTTAAA
>JAKAEG010000234.1 GCA_021819985.1 Nitrospirota bacterium
CCCATGCCGTACCGGCAAAAAAAATTGCACAAAATGCCGCTGCTATCAATACAACAGGCCATTTTTTCATGCCTGCCCTCCTTCAAAGGTGTTCGATTTCAAAAGGGGGCGCGCAAGCGCCCCCGGTGATCCTGATCAGCAAGGGTGAACGCAGACGGAGCCCACAACCTTCGGCCTTGCATATCTCATTTTCATCTTTAATCCCCCCCTCTCTTTAAAGCCGTATTTTGTTGAGAATCTTTTCGCCCTCTAATAACCGGGCACGACGATGTTCTGCCCCGTAACTGCCCCGGCGACGCTTACCGGACAGTCGTAATAGAAATAATCGCCGCAGGCCTCGCATCCCACCCCGTTTGAGCACGTGGGGTAGCCGCCCGGATAGCTGGTGCTCGCATAGTTGAGCTGCGGGCTGGCATAGATGTAGTAGGTGCCGGCGGCAGGGACAGTCACGGTATAGTTGCCGGTGGAGTCGGTCCAGGCCGGATAACTTGTGGCGCACTCGTTAAAGGAGTGGGCATAAGCCCAGTTGCCCGATTCGCAGGGCGCGGTCGCCGCCTTCACCGCCCATCCGGCAAGGGCCTTGCCGGAGGCGCCTTTTACGGCGCCCGATATCGTGATCGAGGCCGAGGGGCCGTAAACCGTAGCGGTTACTGTGCCAAGGCTCGCCGTCTGGTTGGGGGCGATGGTCACATGATTCGAGAACCCGCGCCAGACGTAATCCCCGGCCTGCGGCGGCCCCTGGTATACCTGGCCGCATTCGGTCCCGCCGCAATAATAAGGATAGGAGTTCGGCTTGCGGACCATGACACGGTAAGCGCCCGCCGGAATGAGGGTGAAGGGGCCTGTTGAAATGTTTCCGTTCGAATCGGAAGGGCCGACAATCGCCGCCGCCTGAATTGAGTACTGTCCCAGGGGTTTGGCGCTTTGCAAATAGACATAGGCTCCGGAAAGGGCCGTGCCGTTGTACAAGACGGAGGCGGTAAGCCCGCAGCCCTGCCTGAACTCCGATACGGGAGCATTGTTTGGAGGATTCTGCGAGGTAAAGAGAGCTCCCGAGGAATCCAGCGTTATGGCAAGCGGGCTTTGCAGGGAGATAATATCAGACCATGCGCCGCTGCTCGTATTCAGATAATAGATCCAGTTACTATAGGTGAAATAGACGTTGGCGGATGAGTCAACCGCCAAGCTCGTCGAATATCCTACACTCCAGGTAGTCCATGTGCCGGACACATTCGCCGGATTGAACCTGACTATGCGGTTGTTGCCGGAATCCGCAACGTAGAGGTTGCCGGATGCGTCTACAGCAATACCGTGCGGCCCGGCAAATTGCCCTACCCCGCTGCCATAAGAGCCAATGGTTGTCAATGTGCCGGCGGGATTTGATTCACTGAATGTCACGATGTAATCGTATCTTGCATCCGCCGCATAGACATTGCCGTTTGCAACCGCTATGCCCTCCGGGCTTGACCTGTATGGAAGTGCCACCTGGGTCCACGTGCCGCTCATGTTCGCCGGATTGAATTCCACGATGCGGTAGTTCCCGGCGTCCGACACCCAGATATTGCCCGATGCGTCTACCGCAATACCCTGCGGTCCCTTGAACTGCCCTGCCCCAGTGCCGTAAGAGCCAAATTGCGTCCATGCGCCGCTGAAATTCGATGTATTGAATTCCCCGGCCCAACCAGCGCTGGAGGTGAAGTAGACATTGCCGGATGAGTCCGCCGCCAGGCCATTCAAGCCATACCACCAGTTCGTGGGCGTATAAGTCAGGGCGCTGCAGAGCGCCTCCGCGGGCCTTTGACCGGAATAAAGCACGACCGATAAGATCATGACTGCCATATAGACCAGAGTTTTTTTCATCATTTCACCTGTTTTCCTTATTAAAACCAAGCGCAGTTCACGTTGAATGTACCCCCCGCCGTGACCGTTACCGGATTGACATAGCCGGCCCCTGAACCTGTGGATCCTGACTCTATCATTGAGGAGTTTGAGGTTATCGGACCGCACGGCCTTGCCCCGTGACGGCTGAGTTTGGAAAGTTTGGAACCGTATTGCCCGGGGTTTTGATTGGAATAGATATAATAGGTGCCCGGGTTCTGCAGGTGCAGGGTGTAATTGCCGTTTGCGTCCGTGGGCGTACTGCTCGCATATTTCGGGAATACCTGCCCGCAGTTCCATTCCGCGCCGCCATCAACGGTATTCAGTCTGGACGGGCACGGCGTAGTGGTTGCGAAGACGAAGTAATTCGCCTCGGCTGCTCCCGGGGCGCAATAATACTGCCCCGTGGCCGAATTATTAGTCCAGGTGCAGGCTGTGACGGTCCCTTTGACGGTAATCGGCTGCGAAAATACCGTCGCGTATACCGTGCCCAGGTTGACGGTGGCCCCGTCTGTGACGGTGATATAGGCCCCGGTGTCTATCCACGTGTAATCCCCCGGCCTGGGCGGGCCGTACTCAAGAGAGATATTGCCGCCCCCAATGGGCGCCCTTCGCATAAGCATGATGCGGTACTTCCCGTCAGGGACGCTGACCGAAAAATTCCCGTTTGAATCCGAGGGCCCCAGTATGTACTGGGCCCTCCTGAAGTATTTCTCCGCGATGAACGTCCCATAAGGATATGCGTGCAGATACGCGTACGCCCCGGCAAGCGGCTGGCTGGCTCCGCTTCCGTTATAGATGAATGTGGCGGCAAGGGTGCCGTTCGCCATAGCCGCGCCGGCGGAAAGCGCCACCGCAAGCGCGGGGATAATTAAAAAAGCGAGCAATTTTTTCATCGTAATCACCCTCCTGCTTTGCTCATCAGTTATAAAGTCCCCGCACTCGGAATCTGTGACGCAAGGCTTCATGTTTGTTTTTTTCATCTGTTCCTCTCCTGCCTTCCGTGATGGATTTCTATTTTCATCAAGAAGCAAACAGCAATTCCTATGCCAATAATAAAAACAGCTTTTATAAACCTTAAATTCTCCATTCAAATCAAATAAAAATAATATTTAATTCCAATTTGAAGTAAATTTCGCAAAACAAGTTCGCTTACAGCGCGAAAAAACGCTGAAGGTTTTTGGTAAGGGCGAGATATCACACATGTTTATCATAACCACCACTGGAATTCTAAATTCGGGGAAGCGTCAAATACTTCCTCCATGGAGAGGAGCAGGAGCGTGTCCAGCAAATAACTGATCCCCTGTAGAGAGTATCCGTCAGGAATTGATTATTAACCCTGACGTTGCATTAACGGCGAGATTGACAATCTCGTCGTTAATATTTCGAGAAGATTGGAACCTATCTCAAAATTGATTTCGGCCTCTTGCAGCATAAGCGATTTTGAGATAGGTCCTAATAACTGTGTGCCAATTTTCACTTCGGTTGCGGGATGATGATATAATCGAAAAGGATGTGTGCGCATGTCGCGGATATTTGAAGAAACCGTAATAAAAACGCTGCGGTTAAAAAACAGACTGGTCCGGTCGGCGACCCACGAAGGCATGTCTGATGAGCGCGGGTTTCCGGAGGGAAAACTCTTCAGCCTTTATGAAGAGCTTGCTGCCGGGGGAATAGGGCTTATCATTACCGGTGAAGCATACGTCTGCCGGGACGGGAACTCCTTTTTCAAGGGAATGCTGGGAATCGACCGGGATGAGTTTATCCCGGCATACCGCAAGCTGGCCAGCTTCGTCCATGAGCGCGGCGCTAAAATTGCGATGCAGCTCGTCCATTGCGGAAGACAGACTACCAGCGAGGCGGCCGGCGCACAACCCATCGCACCATCAGCCATTAAGGAAAAAACCCTGTTTACCAGGCCGAGGGCAATGACGGAAGACGATATTGAAAGGATCATCGAGGCCTTTGCCCAGGCTGCCAGGAGAGTGAAAGAAAGCGGGTTTGATGCCGTACAGATACACGCGGCCCACGGTTACCTTATAAACGAGTTCCTCTGCCCGCACACCAACCGGAGAAAGGACCGGTGGGGCGGTTCCATTGAAAACCGTATGCGCATTGTCTCCGGTATCTATAGCCGCTGCCGCAGGCTGGTGGGCGATGATTTTCCCATTTTGATAAAAATTAACGGATACGACAAAAAAAGAGGCGGCCTGGAATTGAAGGAGTCCGTTGTCATGGCCGGAATGATGTCCGGGATGGGTTTTGACGGAATAGAAGTGAGCTGCGGGATTTTCGAAGATAACATGTCCACGTTACGGGGGGATGTCCCTGTCGAGGCCGTCCTTGACGACTGGGACATATACAGGAAAAAGAACTTCGCGTATCGCGCATACATGCGGTATTTCTACAGAAGGATCATCAATCCGGAACCCTTCTCGCAGGCTTACAATCTGGAGGCCGCCAGGGCCGTAAAAAAAGCTGTAAATGTACCGGTCTTCCTGGTGGGCGGGATGGTTGACCCCGCACTCATGGAGAGGATAATCGGGAAAGGGGATGCCGATTATATCTGCCTTTCCAGGTCCCTTATCGCGAATCCGGGGTTCCCGAAAAAGATCCTTGGCGGCAGCCGGGAGCCCTCAAGGTGCGTCCATTGCAACCTCTGCATGGCGTACCTGACGAAAAGATCCTTGCGATGCTATAACGGAAGCAGGATATGAGTTCCGCCAAAGCCTGCACGCGGTATCGCAATGGACGCGTAGTTTTTTGAAATTTTTCAGACGGCGGCTATCAATTTAAATAATGATGAGAGCAGGGCCGTTTTGGAGGAGACATTAAATTTCGCATACAGATTTTCAAAATGCTGCTTTACAGTCGTGGGTTTTATATTAAGTTTATCCGCGATCTCTTCGTTCCGGATCAATCCGTCTTCAATCATGAGTTTTAATATTTTTTCTTCCCGTTCCGTTACTTTAAAAGGCTTTAATTTGACCCATAACAGGGAGATATTTTTTCTTTTGCTGAGGGCACGCTCAATCATCTTCAACAAATCCTGCATTTTGAAGGGTTTTGTTACATAGTCGAAGGCCTTTTTTCTGACCGCCTCTATGGCAGTATCGAGGGAAGGATACGCGGTAATTATAATTATGGGAATATCCGGGCGGAATTCACTCAGATAACCTATGAGTTCCATGCCGTCCTTGCCAGGCATGACCAGGTCGGTAATCACCAGGTCGACCTTGCGTTTTTTAATGGCATCCAGGGCCTCCAGGCCAGAACGGGCAGTATGAACAATATATCCATGGCTGCTCAATATGAAGGCTATATTGCGTTGCAGGATGGCTTCGTCTTCAGCTATCAGGATATTAGGCATTGGTCTTTACCGGAATTTTCAGGAGAACCCTTGTGCCTTTTGAAGGCCCGCTTGCAATTTCCATGGAACCGCCGTACTGGCCTATTAATTTCCGGCAGATATTCAGTCCCAGTCCGGTCCCATG
>JAKAEG010000002.1 GCA_021819985.1 Nitrospirota bacterium
ATAAAAAATAAAAAAAGACTTACAAGGAGGGATTGAAAGAAATGGCCACAAAAAAGGTTTTAAAAACAAAAAGACCCGCCGCGATGGACCCGACCAAGAACCCGGACTGGAAGATCGCACAAGAGGCGGAAAAGACCATGAAGACGGTCTACCAGCTGGCCGAAGAGCTTGGTCTTGAAAAGGAAGAGCTTCTGCCTCACGGCCATTATGTTGCCAAGCTTGACTTTAACAGGATAACCCAAAGGCTTTCAAAAACTCCCGACGCAAAATATATAGACGTTACCGCCATAACGCCCACCCCGCTTGGCGAAGGAAAATCAACGACCACGATGGGCCTTACGCAGGGCATGGGCAAGAGAGGCAAAAAAGTTATCGCGGCGATAAGGCAGCCTTCCGGCGGGCCCACCATGAACATAAAAGGCTCCGCGGCGGGCGGAGGACTTTCCCAGTGCGTGCCGCTTACCCCGTTTTCGCTTGGCCTCACCGGCGATATAAACGCGATCATGAACGCGCATAATTTAGCAATGGTCGCCATGACCTCCCGCATGCAGCACGAGTTCAACTATGACGACCAGCAGCTTGCAAAAAGAAAACTGAGAAGGCTTGACATCGACCCCAGGAATGTCGAGATGAAGTGGATAATCGATTTTTGCGCCCAGTCGCTCAGGGACATCGTCATAGGCATCGGAGGCAAGCAGGACGGCTTCATGATGAACTCAAGTTTCGCGATCGCGGTCTCCTCTGAGGTTATGGCCATTCTGGCCGTCGCCAAAGACCTTAAAGACATGCGTGCGCGCATCGGCAAAATAGTGGTGGCTTACGACAAGAAGGGCACCCCCGTAACCACGGAGGACCTTGAGGTCGCGGGCGCAATGACCGCCTGGATGGTTGAGGCGCTCAACCCCAACCTGATGCAGACCATAGAGGGGCAGCCGGTGCTTGTCCATGCCGGGCCTTTCGCGAACATCGCGATCGGGCAGTCCTCCATAATCGCCGACAGGGTAGGTCTCAAGCTTGCCGATTATCACATAACGGAAAGCGGTTTCGGCGCGGACATAGGCTTTGAGAAGTTCTGGAACCTGAAGTGCAGGTTCTCAGGTCTCAAACCCCATGCGGCTGTCATTGTGGCCACAATAAGGGCTCTCAAATGCCATGGCGGAGCGCCCATACCGGTCCCTGGAAAACCCATACCGGCCGAATACGGCAAGGAAAATGTGGGCTGGGTGGAAGCCGGCACCACAAACCTGCTCCATCACATAAACACTGTCAAAAAAGCGGGCATTAACCCGGTTGTCTGCATAAATGCCTTCTATTCGGATACGCCCAACGAGATAAAAGCGGTAAAGAGGCTTGCCGAGCAGGCCGGGGCCCGCGTGGCCGTCTCGAAGCACTGGCAGTACGGCGGCGATGGCGCGCTTGAGCTTGCCGACGCGGTCATGGACGCCTGCAACGAGCCCACTCAGTTCAAGCTCCTTTACAAGATCGAGACCCCGCTCAGGCAGCGCATAGACCTGATCGCAAAAGAGGTCTACGGCGCAGACGGCGTGGATTATACGGCGGAAGCCCTCTCGAAAGCCAAGCGCATCGAAGCTGACCCCGAACTCTCGAAACTGGGCACATGCATGGTCAAGACCCACCTCTCGCTCACGGACAACCCCAATCTAAAGGGCGTTCCCAAGGGATGGAGACTCCTGGTAAGAGACATCCTCACTTATAGCGGGGCGGGTTTTGTGGTCCCGGTGGCGGGCGCGATAAAGCTGATGCCGGGTACAAGCTCAGACCCGGCTTACAGGCGGGTTGACGTGGATGTAAAGACGAGCAGGGTTACGGGGTTATTCTAGTCCTAACACTTCTTTACATTTGGCTCAGGAATGTTTTGGGCCGTCATTCCCGCGCAGGCGGGAATCCAAGTTAAAAAACGTCAAAATGGATGCCCGATTAAGACATTCGGGCATGACGTCCTTGGAGATGCTTATGTTTCTAAACTTACTTGAAAGCTGTTACGTAAAAAAGAAAGGGGCTTTTTAAAAAGCCCCTTTCTTTTTTTTCGTTCTTTTTATTTTTCGTGTTTGTCTTTTTTTGAGTGAGGTTTTTCCCCGGAATCAGGCCCGGAATGGCTTTGCGCCAGGCGCATCTTGTTTGCCAGCTCCCTCAACGCGTCAGCCAGCGAGAGGTGCTTTTGCGCCATAAGGGTTTTCACGAAGGCGGCCTTGGCCAGCTCGTTAATGACCCCCTCATGGTGCCTGTCCATCAGGCAGACGTTTTGGCCTGTCTCCAGCTGCATGATTATGCAGCCTTCTATCTGGTCCGGGGTATATTTTTTTGCGATCTCACGTATGGTTTTCAAATCGGCCATAGCGTTGTTCGGTTCAGACCGCGACTACTTCCTTGATTCCCGGGACTCTCTCCTTTACTTTCTTTTCAATGCCCATTTTAAGGGTCATTATGGACATGGGGCAATGGCCGCACGCCCCTAAAAGCCTGAGCTTTACTATACCGTCATCGGACACCTCTACAAGCTCGGCATCTCCGCCGTCAGCCTTCAAAAGAGGCCGTATCTCCTCGATCACTTCTTTCACCTTTTTATGTAATGTGCCGTTACTTTGTAGCATTAGCGCTACCTCCTTTCCATTTATTATACAATGTATCACCCTGGCCGGAAAACCACCCTGATATGGATCATATATAGAACCTGTCTCAAAATTGCTTCCGGCTGTAAAAGGCTGAAATCGCGGCATACGGCATCAAAAAAGGAAAATCGTTCCTCAACGCATCGCTGCTGCGCCTCCGGGCGATTTCCCCTTTTTTCCTTGTCTGGCACGATTTCCGCTCTTTTTCGCTTCGAAATCAATTTTGAGACAGGTTCTATGATTTCCGCCCTATTTCCGCCCGGTTTGGTTCCTTTTTTAAAAAAATCATGTTATTGTAAAAGGGCTTGTCTTTACCTGACCAGGAGGAAATAAAAATCTCATGAGGTCTTTTGAAAAATCGAGGATGTTATTTAAGAAAGCGGTCAAGCTTATGCCTGGAGGGGTCAACAGCCCCGTCCGAGCATTTAAAGCGGTAGGCGGAAACCCGCTTTTTATTTCCAGTGCCAAAGGTTCCAGGATATATGATGTAGACGGAAATGAATATATAGATTATGTGCTTTCGTGGGGGCCGATGATCGTAGGGCATGCGCATCCGGCGGTCGTGGGCGCCCTCAGGAAAGCCATTGAAAAAGGGACAAGCTTCGGCGCGCCCACCCCGCTTGAGGTGGAGCTTGCGGAACTTGTGATCAAGGCTTATCCATCGATTGAAAAGATCCGTATGGTGAATTCCGGGACCGAGGCCACCATGAGCGCCATAAGGGCGGCGCGCGGCTTCACCGGAAGGGACAAGATCATTAAATTCGAAGGCTGCTACCACGGCCACGCGGACGGGCTTTTAGTAAAGGCCGGCTCCGGCGCCACCACCTTCGGGGTGCCGGATAGTCCCGGGGTGCCCAAATCCTATGCGAAGAACACTATAACCCTGCCTTTTAACGATCAGGCCGCGTTAAAGAAGATGATCGAGAAGGACTGGAAGGAGATCGCATGTGTTATCGTGGAGCCGGTGGTCGGCAACATAGGATGCGTTCTTCCCAAACCGGGGTTCCTCAAAGCCCTGAGGACGCTTACAAAAAAATACGGCATCGTGCTTATATTCGACGAGGTAATGACAGGCTTCAGGGTCTCGTATGGCGGGGCACAGGCCCGTTTCGGAATCAAGCCTGACATGACATGCCTTGGCAAGGTGATAGGCGGCGGTCTTCCCGTGGGGGCCTATGGCGGGAAAAAAGAGATAATGGAAAAGATATCGCCGGAGGGCCCTGTGTATCAGGCCGGCACGCTTTCAGGAAATCCGCTTGCCATGACCGCGGGTATCGAGACCCTTAAAATACTTTCCAAAAAAGGCGTTTACGATAAGCTTGAGGAACGGGCAGCGGAGCTTGAGGCCGCCTTGAGGGACGCCGCGCAGAAGAGCCGCACCGAAGTGAAATTTTACCGCGCTGGCACCATGTTTTGCACCTATTTCACTAACAAAGAAGTGGTCGATTACGAAAGCGCCAAAAGCTCCGATACGGTCAAATTCGGCAAATTCTTTATAGGGATGATCCAAAGGGGAGTGAACCTGGCGCCAAGCCAGTTCGAGGCCGGTTTCATAAGCATGGCCCATACCCACGCGGACGTGGTAAAGACGGCCAGGGCCGCTTTCGATGTGCTCAAAGGATTATAATTAATTGAAAAGGTTTCTAATTTAATTTAATTTTCTTGGTTTTTAGCCTGAATATTGCTAAAATTAAAACGCAAATAGAAAAACCGATGGAGGGGTCTTATTTGAAACGCATATTGGTTACGCATGACGGTTCGAAGGCATCAGATAAAGCCCTGAAGAAGGCCGTCGAGATTGCCGGGAAATTCGAATCCTCCATAACGGTCCTCTCAGTGATCCCGGAACTTTATCTCACCGAGCTTTCGGACATGGACAGGCAGCGCATAACCCAGCTTATGACCGAAGAGACCCAGAACGCCCTCGAAAAAATAAGGTCCTCCCTTTCGGGCAAATCCATGGACGTGAAGATCATTTTAAGGCAGGGCGACCCGGCCGAAAAGATCCTTGAGACGGCGCGGAAAATGAAGGTCGATCTTATTGTGACGGGTTCCCACGGAAGGCACGGGGCCAAGAAGTTCCTCCTTGGGAGCATATCTTCAAGGATTGTCGATTACGCCAGCTGTCCCGTGCTCGTCGTAAAGTAATCTTCCGGAATAAACTTCCTGATATTGCCTCTCACAGTTTCAGGCTCGAACCCGAACTGTTTTTTAACTGAGTCTATGTCCGTTATGTTGTCCATTGTGAGCAGTTGCAACTGCTCCCTGTCCACCGGGGGGAAATTCTTTATGCCGGCAACCTTTGCAACCGATAGAAGCGAGAGTCCGGCTTTCGCAAGACCCATCGGGAAATGGAAGAGTTTTTTCCTTTCCTCCACCCCCATGGCCTTCATGTACTCCCGCACAAGCTCATTGAATGAAAAATATTCAGGCCCGCCCAATTCATATGTCTTGTCCCGGCCCCCATCCTTCAAAGCGGAAAGGAAGCACTTGATCCAGTCCGATACCACGATAGGCTGATACCTGGCCTCCCCGTCGCCAGGCACCGCTATGATAGGCGAGGCGCTTATCATCCGGGCCATCTGTATTGTAAATCCGTCTCCCGGCCCAAGCACAAGAGAAGGCCGGAAAATGGTATAGGGCAATCCGGAATCCTTTACCGCTTCCTCCGCCATGGCCTTTGTTTTTTGATACATGCTGGCAGATGAAAGCGAGGCCCCGATGCTGCTTTGATAAAAGAAGTGTTTTACGCCTGCCTTGATGGATTCATTCACCAGGTTTTGCGTGCCCCTGACGTGGACGGATTCGAAGGTCTGGCCGCCAGCCTCATGCAATATCCCGGCAAGATGCACGACCGTGTCCACGCCGTCCAGGGCATTGTCTGGCATGTCGCCCAGGGAGCCTTCAACCGTTTCGAAACCTTCGCAGGACGGGGCTTTTTTAATGTCCCGAAGGAGGCATCTTCCCTTTATTCCCTGCCGTCTTAGCTCGGGTAGCAGATTGTTTCCGATAAAGCCGGTAGCGCCCGCCAGAAAAAGGAACATCTTGTATCACCGCCCTTGAATAAGGCCCAAAAGCCTTTCTTTTGAGGTCTTTTCCACTTGGGCATGGATGCTTTCGCCTCTGGAGTCGATGGTGACCATCGCGGGGAAATCTTCCACCCGCAGCGCCCACATCGCCTCGGCCCGTCCGAACTCCTCAAGCTTCCACACCCCTTCCACAGCTTTTATCTTTTCTGCCAGCAGCGCACCCGCGCCTCCTATGGCATGCAGATAAACGCATCCGGACTCCTTCATCGCCTGGGCCACTTCCGCCGACATCCCGCCTTTTCCCATGATGCCGCGCACCCCGTAATGAGATATGACGAACGGCTCATACATCTGCATCCTCTGGCTGGTTGTCGGCCCGGCGGCAATTACGGAATACCTGCCGTTGTCTTCTGTGATAACGGGCCCGCAGTGGTACAGGATAGAGCCTGCAAGTTTTTTAAAAGGCATATCTTCAGGATCCGGGCTGCCCGCAAGGTACGCATGGACCTTGTCCCGCGCGGTAAAAATGGTCCCGCTGATAAGGACGTTTTGTCCCACCCTGAGCGCCCGTACAATCTCTTCAGTTAGTGGAGTTTCGATTTTGATCGCTTTTTTATTATTCAAGATGTATCTTCTACCAGACGAGTCTGCTTCTTCTGTTTGCCCAGCAGGCGATGGAGATGTCCACGAAATATGAGCCGGTGTGCCTGTGGGCATGGTTTATCTTCACTCCTAATGCGGTGCAGTTTCCCCCAAGGCCCATGGCGCCGATGCCAAGGCTGTTTATTTCTGAAAGCGCTCTTTTTTCAAGCTCGTTGATTGCGGGCTCCGGGGCCTCCTCATTAAGCTTTCTCATGAGGGCGGTCCTTGAAAGCTTGGCGGCGGCAAGCCTGGTGCCCGCTATTCCCACCCCTACCGTATAGGGAGGGCAGGCCCTTCCCTGGATGGAATATACGGCGTCCAGTATGCATTTCCTTACGCCGTCCAGGTCCCTGCCGGCCTTTAACCTTTCATCCGGAAGCTTGTAAAAGGCACCCGCGTTCTCGCTTCCGGCCCCTTTCAGGGACAGGTCTACAACCAGAGTGTCCTGTTCGGACTGCTCAAAATATATCTCAGGGAAAAACAGGCCGGTGTTGTCGCCGGAATTCTTCTCCGTCAGGACATCAACGGCATTCGGCCTTAAGGGCACGCTTTCCGTTGCGGTCCTTAATCCATCGAGTATTGATTTCTCGACAACCGCGAAGCTAAGTTCCCTGGGGACCCGGGCATAAAAAATAGGCGTGCCGGTGTCCTGGCAAAGAGGTCTTGCCGAGTTTTTTGCTATCCGGGCATTTTCAAGCATTTGGGCCAGGGCCTCTTTGGAAGGGCTCTCTTCTGGTTCAGCCTCAAATGCGGCCTTGAGCGCTTCCTCCACATCCCGCGGAAGGGAAACAGCGGTCTTCCTGATGATCTCTTTTATTCCGTCTTTGAGCCTGAGCATATCTTACGCCAAGAGGTCCGCCGGGGAAAACACTATCTCGTCCCTGAAGGATTTTATTAAATACAGGGACTGGCGGATCGCGGGGTCGAGGATATCGAGCAATGCCGCGTCAAGCCCCGCTCCGGCCAGATAGGTCAGTATGCCGGCTTCCGTCATTTTCCTTGCCTGCCTGGGCGACATGCCGGTGGATACATTCGATATCCAGCTAATAGTGTTTACCGGTGGCTCCACCATCTCTTTTATGGCAAGTATGCACTCATGGGTATTCATTATGTGGTCCTGCCCTGCACCTCTTCCGATATGGATGAGCGAAGGATCCAGGAAAAGCCTTTCATTCGGGATGTCGGCCCTGTTTGCGTCCTCAAGCAGGGTCTCAAGTATCTGGAGCTTATTTTCGAAGGAGGTAGGGATATTTCCGCCCCTGGCCGCCCTCAGGACAATATAAGCCTTTGCCCGGTTGGCTAAAGAGAAACAGTCCTGCCTTTGGGCCGGTTCTGTTTCAGAGACATAATTTATGAGAGGCGGCTTTTTTATTAGCGTCAAAGCTTTTTTTACGGCCTCTATGTTCCTTGAATCTATGCAAAGTACTCTGTCAGTTGCGCCCTGGACAGTTTCGAGCACCCATGGCAGCCGGTCCTCATCGCCGGAGCCGTCCAGTGAGCACTGTATGTTTATTACGTCCGCCCCGGCATCTGACAGGGCCTTGGCAAGGCCTGAAAGGGTCTTGGAGTCTCTGGCCTCGACTGCCGCCATGTAGTCCTTGTTCCTGGTGTTCAGGTTATCGGCAACCGCTATCATTTTTGTTCCCCCGGGGATTTTTTATAAAATTTTACGGAAAAGCAAACTGAAACCCTCCCAGTCCAGAATATTATAGCATCCAATACCGCGGTTCGAATTTTTTGTTTTCAATTATTAAATAGGCTCGTGCCGGGGTTCCTGTGGGCAGACTTCAGGAAGGATTCCGCCCGATTTTATCCTTGATAAAATTCCTGCCGGAATGACATCCACACAAAAGCCCCGAAGAGCTATCAATTTTGATAGTTGTATTTTTTAGTGAGATGTCCTTGATTTTCCGGGAAAATTTCAATAGAAAGCTATTTATAAAAAATGTTTACAAATAAATAGATTTATGTTAAGTTTCTGTCATGCGAATTGAGGACGGGCAGACGAAAGACAGGATAATTATGATGCTGAAGAAGGTCGGCGGCCTCACAGCCGATGACCTGAGCAAACGCATAGGCATAACCCCGATGGGGGTAAGGCAGCACCTGATCGCACTCGAAAGAAAAGGGATAGTGAATTACGACGCCAGGAAACACGGCATAGGAAGGCCGGTGTTCATCTATAACCTTACGGAAAAGGCGGACGACATATTTCCCAAGATATACGGTGAGTTTTCTCTGGGGCTACTGAAAGACCTTGAAAGCCTGGAGGGCAGGGACAAGATAAACAGTCTATTCAGGATGCGCAAGGAGAGGCTGCTTGAGTCGAGGGGGAAACGGCTTTCCACGCATGATTTCCCTGGCAGGCTAAAAGCCCTCTCAACCGTGCTGGAGGAGGAGGGTTATTTCACCGAACTCGCTGAGGGCGACGGAAAATATACACTGAACCAATATAACTGCCCGATCTCGAAAGTGGCCCAGCATTACAGCGAGGCTTGCAATTATGAAGCCGAACTTCTGTCGGAACTTCTGGGCAGGCAGGTCCAGATGAAAAAAGCCATCCCCATGGGCGACCACTACTGCTCGTTCAACATCCTTACAGCCTGAGCTTCAGGCTGAAAACTTCGTTTTAAAAAAATCAAAAAAGCCGCACGAATTTAATTTTGGGAGATTCAGGCTTTTGTTTGGGCACAGTTAATCTACCGCATACAGTCATACCGGCGAAAGCCGGTATCCAGCGACTTTAATGTCTTTAAGCCGTCATCTCTTAAACTGCCCAGCGACCCACTTAAAGACAAGAAAGATTCCGGACAAGCCGGAATGACAAAATTAATATAGAATAAGCGATTTCAGTCATATTATTTATAACACCAGCTATTTGAGAGACAGTGCGCTGGCCGGTTGGGTTAAGCCTGTTTCTTTTGGGCGAATTGTTTATGGATATGTCCATTCAGCACGGCAGATAAAATAAAAATAATGAAAGACACCCAATAACCAAAATCATAATCCAACAGGATGAGTCCTTGTCCGCTATTTAGCACATCCCGGTCTAATTTTGTTTTTAGCAAAAGAAGGCAGACTGCTCCACTGGCAGAAATGAACGCTGAAAAAAGATAGGCGGTTTTGTTTCTCGAAAAGCTTATGGCCAACCCAATAAAGGCGAGTATAAATCCTGCGATAGCGTAAGGTTCCGTACCAATTTTTTTCTGTTTTGTCTGCTGCCCGAACATATTTGGCTGCCGGACAGTTGTTCCGGTCACCATCTGGAATCCGGTAAGGGTCAGGATTTTCTGGCCGCTGCAGCTAGCTGTAGTGAAGGGTAAAAAGAAACAGATGATTATTATTCCGTACATTGCCCGCGAAATTTTTTTAAGGAAATCCATGTCATCCCCCTTTTATGGATTTTTTTTTGATTTTCATTTGTGGATTGGACACATAGGTTATTTCCAACTTCCCCTATGGATCTCCATTTTCTTATCCTACCATCAGACTGCATTTCCTGTTTGAGAGGATGGGCCATTGTTGAGACAAAAGCAGGCGGAACTTGTCTGGCTGCAAAAAAACTTTATTGAATATTAAAAGCAGAACACCCGGAAAACCTTCCGGGTGTTCTGCTTTGGTTAATTTTAAAAAGCTGAAGCTTTTACTTTATTTGCCGCCGGGCATTCCCTGGATTAAACCGGTGGGGGTGTTTGTTAACGCGGGCATTTCCTTTGCCAGGTCTTTTACAGCCTGGTCGTTTATCTGCACCTTGGCGCTTTTCTTAAGCTCGTTGACATAGCTGGCAAATGCCTGCTCCTGTTTTTCGCCTGCCATGCGCTGTTTTATCAGGGATTTAATGGCATCGAACGGCACTATCTGCCCAGCCGCCTTGCCCTCTTTCATCTTGAAGTCTTCCTTGTGGGAATCATAATATTTCTGGGCTTCGTTATCTGTCACATTGAGGTCAGCCCCTATTTTCTTTTGAAGGAGCAGCTTCACCATGCTGATCTTCCTGTAATTGTCGACTGCTGCCTGCAGTCGCTGGTCCTTGTCAATTCCCTCTTTTACAGCCTCCTGGTAGAGGAGTTCCTTGCTGATTATCTGGTCCAGGAAAGCCTGGGGTCCGCCTTGTTTCAGGAAGTACCCCCGCACCTGATCGGGAATGGTGTTAAGCTCGGTCTCGTACATATTTTTCGTAATTGACTTGTCTCCCACCTTGGCCAGGACCGGTGAGTTGTCGGATACAGCCGTTGCGCCTGTTGTCGCGCTCTTATGCGTGCAGGAAACAGCAGCCATGGCAAGTATCATTGCCAATGGCAGTAATTTTTTTATCATTGAAAGAACTCCTTTCGGGTGTTTGGATCGGAAAGCATCTTCTCTTTATAACATAAAATGGCCCGCTTTTGAAAGCTTTTTGACCCCATAAGGAGGCTGTTATAATAAATGGGTATCGAGCGTATTGCCTGTGGCTTGCCATTGGCAAGCAGGCGAATATGATAAAAAAATTCCTTACATTAGTTTACCCGCGGTTTGCCGCAGGGAAGCGCAATCAGGATGAGCAGAAAAAGACTTTATCTGAGACCTGGAGACAGGGTCAGGCATCTTAGGTTCGATTTCTGGGGAGTGGGAGAAGTCGTAGAGGAGAAACATTCTTTTCTGGACGGGGGCACCTGCATGGTGAGGGTCCTGTTCGAAGACGGCGAGGAGCGTTCCTTTTTAAACGATCTGGACAGCGAACTTTGCTGCTATTATTCTGGCCTCAGGATATGCGATGAGCTTCCATTATGACGGCCCATTATGATGGAATCGATACCCCGATCGGCGCCATCTACCTTATCTTAAAGGGCAGTCTCCTGGCGGGAGTGTCTATTTGGCAGGAGCCGTCCGGTCTTAAGCGGGGGCCCGTACCAGCGTGCCTTGCCGGCCAGTTCCGGAGCTATTTCGAGGGCGCACTAAAGGCGTTCGATTATCCGCTGCTGGCGCCCGAAGGGACAGATTTCGAGCGCAAAATATGGCTTTCCCTTTTCGATATCCCTTACGGGCAGACCCGCTCCTACAAATGGATAGCGGAGCGCGCGGGACGGCCTGGCGCATCGAGGGCGGCCGGGCAGGCGCTGTCAAAAAACCCGCTGGCCATAGTGCTGCCCTGCCACCGGGTAATAGAGTCCGGCGGGGGCCCCGGCGGATACTCGCCCAGCCCTGATATAAAAAGACGGCTCCTCGACCTGGAATATTATTACTCCCTTCACCCCGCGCGAATTTAATCCTCTTCTTCTCCTTGACTTCAATCAATATTTTGGTAATCTCAATAGAAAAGGGGAACTTTGCAATAAAAATCTAAAATTTGCTGGAATGCAAAAAGGAGGGTTCATAAAGATGAAGAAGGCCACAACCCTGTTTTTAGCCATCCTCATGGCGGTCTCACTTGTAGGATTTGGCGGGTGCAAGAAAAAAGCCCCGGCCCCGGGTGCCGTGAACGCGCCTGCGCCGGCCACAAACGCACCGTCCAATGCCCCGGCTCCATCTGGCGGCACCAACGCACCGGCAACCAACGCGCCCGCAAGTTAATAACAAAAAACTTACGCGGACCCAAGGAGCATCAGGCGGATAAAACGTCACATTTCGACCTCTCCCAGAGGCAAGGGGAAATCCCTGCATTTCTCCTTGCCCCGGGGGTTTTTAATTTTTTACCCACCCTTGTCCCTTTAGCCAGCCAGGCAGCCGCACAAAGAAAAAATCCCTTCTAAAGTTTTTTCAAAAATAATTCGATTTATATATATATGAACTGAAAAAAATTTGGCCGGATCCGGATTGGACCCATGGGAAAAGGGCCGGCCTGGACGGATAAAAACAATTAAGTGGGGAGTTGCCGTATGAGAAGACTGGCCGGTATCTTTTTATCAATGAAACTCAGGAACAAAGTCATTACGGGGTATATCTTTTTTACCCTTATAGTCCTCAGCATCCTTGTCCTGATAGGGTTCAGGTTTTTCAGGATAAAGGCTAGCTATGATCATATAAACGCCATGAGCCGGGACATACAGCTGATCACCCAGCTTAAGGCGAACATAAACGGGGTGAGGGCCGCATTTCTGAGAATGGCGATAGCGAAGGATCCGGACATCTGGGACAACCAGAAGGAAGTAATTGATTTTTATATCAAGGAGAGCGATGGAGACCTGGCGAAGCTGGAAACCGGAGTTTACGGGGACCAGATAAAAGAGATCGAAAGTTCCTGGGACCCTTTCAAGAAGACCATTGCGGATGATCTTATTCCGATGGTCACAGCGGGGAAGACCGGACAGGCGATGGGCCTACTCGGCACGGTCCAGGCCGGCAGGTCCAGGGCCTTTATGGAAGTGGCCAACCGCATTATCAGCAGTTCCGGCAAAGAATACGCCGCATTGACCGATGCCGTGAACAACGAGATCAGGGCCACCATTGTCTCTGTCGGGGTCATTGTATTTGTTGTATTTTCCATAAGCTTCGCCGTTACATTCTTCATAATAAACAAGTATATGGTAAAGGTCCTGCGCAACATAAGCCAATCCGCCGAAAAAGTGGCGGCCGGGGACCTGACCGTCTGCCTTGAGGCAAGTACGAATGACGAGTTCGGAAAACTCGCCAAAGACGTAAACAGGATAATATCGGCGATGCAGGCCGTCTTAAGGAAGATCGCGGGCAAGACCGCTTACATCCTCAAGGACGCCACCGATCTTACCTATTACGGGAAAGGTGTGTCCCGCAAGGTGGATGAGGACCTTGAACGCACCACCACCGCCGCCGCGGCCACCGAGGAGATGTCCTTTTCGATAGGCGACATAGCAAAGAACATAAATACAGCCTCGCAGTCCGCGGAGAGCGCAAAGGAGGTCTCCGCGAAAGGCAAGGCGATAATCGTGGAGACGGTCTCCTCGATAGACGGGGTCAACACGCAGATTACGAGCGCTTCCACCAAGGTCAAGGACCTTGCGGTGCTTTCAAAAAGGGTTGATGAGATAGTTGTCCTCATCAAGGACATCGCCGGCCAGACAAACCTTCTTGCTCTGAACGCCGCGATAGAAGCCGCCCGGGCGGGAGAACACGGCAGGGGGTTTGCCGTGGTCGCGGACGAAGTGGGCAAGCTTGCGCAGAGGACATCCAACGCCACGAGCGACATAAGCGGCCTGCTGGGCTCCATCCATTCAGGCATTATCGATGCGACAGCCATGATGGACATCGCGGTGGACAAGGCAGAGGCCACAAATGGTCTTGCGCGGAAACTTGACGAGTCCTTCAAGGTCATAAACGCCAGTTTCGAGCAGGTCTCCGATATGGTACGCGAGGTGGTCACCACAACTGACGAGCAGTCTTCCACCGCGTCCGAGATATCGAACAATTTAAGCAGCATCAGCGAAAACGCAAAAGAGAATTCAAAGACCGTAAAGGAGATGGCCCTGTCCTTTGGCAAGTTCAATAATAACGCAAGGGAGTTCCTGAGCATACTGGACGGGTACAAGGACCCGGTGATGGGTATGGGGGTGCTCAAGTCCGATTATGTGCTCTGGTTCCACAGGATACTGGATCTTATGGACAATCATGAACTTTCCATGCCGTTGGACGAGCTGCACGGGGACAGATCGAGAATGGGCAAATGGTATTACGGGGAAGGCAGGGAGGTTTTCAGCGGGACCGCTGGTTTCAGAGATCTTGAAACGCCCCACCAAAGGCTCCACTCACTTGGCTACAGCGCCTATGAATCCGCCAAAAAAGGCGACCGCGATTCCGTCAGGAAATACATCTCCGAGGCAGGCGGCGTTATAAATGAGATAATGTCCATCCTGAACCGGTTCGAAAAGGCGGACTGAAGCGTAATTTTTTATTTTTTGATCAGTACGGGATTTTTTGTTACGCCCCGCTTTTGGGCCGCCATTGCCGCGCAGGCGCCCGATTTTATCTTGATAAAGACTGGAATTTATAAAAACGTCAAAATGGATGCCCGATTAAGACACTCGGGCATGACGACTTTAGAGATGCTTGTGTTTCTAAACCTTGC
The DNA here is from genome assembly GCA_021819985.1 of Nitrospirota bacterium. GTDB lineage: Bacteria > Nitrospirota > Thermodesulfovibrionia > Thermodesulfovibrionales > JdFR-88 > JAKAEG01. The sequence continues at coordinate 14,319 of JAKAEG010000002.1, forward strand.
TTGAAAGCTGTTATGTAAAGCTATTTACGGGACAGGACACTGCGTGTGGATATTTGGGAGGTCTTACAGCATGGAAAACCGGGGCTGGGCGAACATATTCATCAAAAATAGCGCAATCGGCATCGGCTTCAGATTGCTTATCGGAATCGCCGCTGTCGAATTGTCTATCATGGTTGCCTTTAACCTCCTGAAGGTTGCTAACTGGATGCCTCCGCTCCTGGTCGATCTTTCGGACACCATAATACTAGGAAGCGTGGCATCGTGTCTGGTAGTACGCTGGGTCGTAAATCCTTTGAAAATTTGTGAAGAACGGCAGCAGGCTGAAGAGCAAATCCGCTTTCTATGCTACCACGACAGTCTCACCGGGCTGCCAAACCGCACATTTTTCAAAGAACTTCTGAAAAGTACAATCGAGTATGCAAAACGATACAATCAGAAATGTGTCATTGGATATGTTGACCTTGACGAGTTCGAACGGATCACAGATACCTTGGGTCATGATATTGGGGATAAGCTGATGCAAGCTGTGTCAATCAGACTGGTGAAAACTGTTAGAAACAGTGACCAGGTCGCACGGGCATCGGAGGAAACGATTGAGGACATTGCCCGGGCGGGTGAAGATGAGTTTATCATCCTGCTGAGGGGGCTATCAGCCATTCAGGATGCCAGCCGGGTGGCGGGCCGCATACTTGCAAGATTATCCGAACCGTTCAGCCTTGAAGGGCGGGAAATATATTTGACCGCGGGCATTGGCATTTCAGTCTATCCTGACGATGGAGAAGACGCCGAGGACCTTATCAACAATGCTGTGGCCGCCATGTACTGCGCCAAGCGCAATGGGAGCAATAATTATCAATATTATGAAAAATCCATGAATGACGCGGCCCTAAGGCGCTTGGCGATGGAAAATGACCTGCACAAGGCGCTGGAGCGGCATGAATTTCTGCCTTATTATCAGCCTCAAATTGATTTAAAGACGGGAAAGACCATCGGAATGGAAGCGCTCCTGCGATGGAAACATCCGGAAAATGGATTGGTGATGCCTTCAGAATTCATCCCGGTAGCCGAGGCAAGCGGTATTATAGTGCCCATCGGTGAATTCGTACTGCAAACGGCCTGTTTGCAGAACAAAAAATGGCAGGATGCCGGTCTTAAAGCAGTGAGCGTGGCTGTGAACATATCGGGCCGCCAGTTTGATCAAAGGGACCTCACGGACGTAATCTTCAGGACCTTGAAAGACACCGGGCTCGAACCGCGATACCTTGAAATTGAGATCACGGAAGGCACAATAATGAAAAACCCTGAGCAGGCCATTCACATTTTGCGCGAGTTGAAGGACGCCGGGATGAGGATCACGGTCGATGATTTCGGCACCGGGTATTCCTCGCTGAGCTATTTGAGAAAACTCCCGATTGACACCTTGAAAATTGATCTTTCTTTCACCAGGAACATGTTCTCCAGCCCTGCCGATATGGTAATCGTTAAAACCATTATCGCCATGGCCCACAATCTGGATTTGGAAGTAATTGCCGAGGGCGTTGAGAATGAAAAACAGCTTGAATTCTTTCAAGAGCATGAGTGCGATGCCGTCCAGGGTTTTTTCTTTAGCAAACCCCTGCCAGCCAAAGAGGTTGTTAAATTTCTAAAAGACTAACCCTACATCTTGAAAACGGTCAAATAATTTCCAGTCATTTTTTTGACAAAATTATTTCATATCATTTTTTTAAGAAATAATTTAAAAAAAATCAACAACTTATCTTCTGGCATGATATTTGTATTGTTATCTTCTGCGGTATGACAAAAATGAAGGACGTCAAAAAGATGCCGAAAGAAAACGGGAAAGCGTGAGCCGGAAAATTGGAAATTGGAATGCGCATATTACGCCTTAGAAAAATACGGTCAGAAGCCCTGGATTTATTTTAATGAGGGGACCAGGGGGCTAATGAAATGACCAAGCAGGATGAAAAAGTGATACAAGTTAAGTCCATACGCATCGAGAATAATGAGGCTGGCGCCTCCTCTGCCCAATGGCAACTGCCACCATCCAACCGGAAAAAGGCAATCCCTTCGAAGGTAAAGATGACGCAACGTTCGGTAATCGGCATCGATATCGGATATAAATGTTTGAATCTTGTGAAAGTGGCAAGATCCCAGAATAACTGGGAAATATTGGATTATCGAAGCATCCCCTTCCCTGACCTTATCGAGAAAGGTTCTGGTGAGTTCGATGATTTCCTCAGATCGGCAGTGGTCCCCTTTTGCGATGATGCCGGGAAAATCGAAATATGGGCGATCATATCGTCGGCGCAGGCCCGCGTTCAGTTCATCCGTATTCCCAAGGTTTCCGAAGAGCACTTCGAAGCTGCCGTCCAATGGAGTCTGAAGAAAGAGATCTCCCTGGACGAAACAGATTATTCCTTTGGCTATGAAATTCATGGAGAATCGACTGAAGGGGGGGGCAAAAAAAATGAAGTCATGTGTTATTTCGCTCCCGTTGAAGAAATAGAGGCAACCAAAAAGCTCTTCGCAAAGAGTGGGGTGCATCTGGCTGGCGTATCAATTGTGCCGTTCGCAATCCAGAATATTTTTGCGAGCGGCAAAACGCCGCCGCAGGAGATGCTGACCGCATGTCTGTTTATCGGAAACGACTATTCCCGAATCGACCTGTTCACCGGCGGTAAACTGAATCTGACACGGGATATTAAAACAGGCATTAACAGCCTGATCGAGATGCTGACGGAAGATTTTAAGAACCGGGCCGGTGAGAATCTCACCTTCGGGCGCGAGGAGGCGCGAGGAATCATCTTTGCCTTCGCACAGGGCAACAGCGATCCCATTGTCCTCCCGAGCGGGGCCAGAATCAACCGGAAAGAGGTGGAGAGCGTCATTGTCCCAGTCATGGAGAGACTCACCAGTCAGGTGGAGAGGACCTTTAAACACTTCAACCAGGCGCAGGGATACGGCAAAATTGAGAAGTTATATATTTCAAGCCTGATACCTGTATGCGGGGAAATAATCGACTATTTTGGCGAGCGGCTCGATACCGAATGTTCGGTTTTCGATCCCCTTAAGGAGGTATTGGGAACAAGCAGCCCGGATGAGCGGCTTGCATTAATTCCCGCTTTCGGCATGGCGCTGTCTAACAACGCCGGCACTCCCAATTTCATCTATTCCTATAAGGAAAAGAAAAGAACGGCATATATTGCAAAAGTCAACCGGATAATCCTGGCGGCACTGGTACTTTCAATGCTTGCCTGTGCGGGCATTACGGCATTCGAATGGCACGGCGCTGGCCGGGGAAAAACTGAATTGGCCGGGCTTGAGCGGCAACTTCAGAAAAGTCCCCATGCAAGTAAAGAGGAAATCCTGAAGATGGCCGTTGCAGCAAGGCAAAAGGCCCAGGAATATGTGGAACTTAGCAGCAGATACAGGGTGATAGCCCTGGTCGGAGAGCTTTCATCACTTACGCCAAGCTCGATTAGTCTCAGCAGTTTTAAGGCTGATCTTATGGAGAAGACTTCAGACGGGCCGCCAAATGACGGCAAAAGCATGAACGCAAATACTGCGACCATAAGCGGTGTTGTCAGCGGGAATAAGGACACGCTAGAAGCGGTGCTCGCCACGTATGAGCTTGGACTAAAATCCTCGCCGTTATTTTCAGGAGTAAACGTCCGGGCGGGCAAGATCGAACACGGCAGTCAGGGAGCGTTCCTGCCTTTTGAGCTTGACCTGAAGATCGGACCGGACAAATGAGAAAAATTACCGGAGTAATTCTCGTCCCAAAGGAATGCATGAGGAATCTGGTCATAAGCCTGATCGCAGTAACCGTATTTATATGCGGAGCCATTGTCCCGGGCCGCCTGGCCGTAACGCGCCTGGATAAAAAAATAAGGGAGGCGCGTCAGGAACTCGATCAACGAAATAGCCTGAACCCCCTTTATGATATTCTGAAAAATATTTCTCTCAGCGCTTCCCAGAAAATGAAAAAGTCCGCCGGACCCGCCGCTCTCCCTTCAGCGCCGGAGGTGGCCGGGCTTAAGGCCGGTTTTAGCGAAGCCCTGCTGAAAATAAAAGATATCTCAACGAAATCGGCAATGAGGAATGTGGCCGTAGACCTTGATTTCAAAAACGCCCCCGCAAGCGGAGGGCCCGTCGCGGCCGACCTGTCCTTCGAAGGGGATTTCGCAAACTTAAGGACGTTCCTGATAGGCCTTGGCGCGCTGCCATATGTAAAGGACATCCAATATCTGTCGATACAGAGGGCGGCCCACGGAAAGGCGCTCGACTTCAAAACAAGGATTACGCTGGCGATAGGCTGACAGAAAGATTTCTTATGGATACAGCGAAAAAAAGACAGATCATAATAATCGTGGCCGCGGTCCTCATGTCTTTATACGGCGTCTTCGACCTGACAGGCACTTCTAGGGCAAAGCATCCGGGCCCGGCCGCACAGGCAGGGCCTGAGGATTTAGAGGCGTTCATCACCCAGACGTCTGCGCAAATCAGTGGAGAACGGGCCAGCACATATGATGAGTATGTAATAGACCGGGCCGGAAGCATTTGGGGGCGGAACCCTTTTTCCGGAAAAAACCTGACGGAACCTGAATTCGGCAGCGAAGCGAAAGACAAGACATACCCGCGGCCCGTTTTCGTATACAACGGCTACGTGGAAAGAGGCGGTCAAAAGGTCGCCGTTATCAACAACAGAGAGTACCTGGCTGGCGACCAGCTCAAAGAGAAAAGTTTTTTTGTTAAAAAGATATCGCCTGCCAGGGTCCTGATAAAAAACAAGACGGAAGGATCGGAGTTTGAGATACCTTTATCAGAACTGGAATAAAAAGGGGTATCTTGACTTGGGTAAAGGAGAGGCGATGCCTGACAGGAAACCACGTAAAAAAATGCTTTCGGTGATTGTTTCTATTCTTTTCATGACGCTGTTAGGAGGATGTGCCGGCGGCAGGCAGACGATAGAGTACCCCAATTCGGATATCCAGAAATGGGAGAAACTCGCGAAAACATCCATGGGACATTCGCCGTCATCTATCGAGAAAAATATCAGCGTCCCAAATTCCTCCGTGGATATCAAGCGGGAGAACGCGGAAATTCTGGGCAAACCGCTGCCCACGCAGAAAGTCAGCCTTAAAATGAGGGATGCCGATGTGAAATCCATATTGCGCGCCCTGGCGGTATCCACGGGCGTGAACCTTCTCGTGCCCGATGATGTAAAAGGGATCACGAGCATTGATTTTACAGAGGTCCCGTGGGACCAGGCGTTCCTCAGCTTGTTGAAATCTTATGGTCTCACCTATGTTTGGCAGGGCGATATTCTCCGGGTCCTGACGCTGGAGGACATGGAGCAGACCCTTAAGGCCGAAGACGTCGAGAAAAAGATGGAGTCCGAGAGTCCGCTCGACACTGTTGTCGTTCCCGTAAATTATGCCGATGCCAAAGGACTCAAGGAAAATCTCGAAAAATTGCTAGAGGACAAGGGAGCAAAATCCGCACGCGGGTCAGTGCTCGTGGATACCTACAGCAACTCGCTGATCATCCATGCCACCGCCGATGAAACCAAAAAAATGCTGTCGGTAATTAAAATGGTCGACAGACCGACGGGGCAAATACTTATCCGGGCAAATATTGTCGAGACCACAAAGGATGAGGCGCGCAATCTGGGCATTCAGTGGGGCGGGGTGAAGGAGTTCGTCAACGGCAACAAAAATCTTTGGATAACGCCCGGAGGTTCAGCCAGCACTACCCCGCTTACCGGAAGCGGCTCCGGAAGCGGCGCTATAACCCCTTCCTTTACTCCCACATCAGGCGGCGTGGGCGTCAGCCAACAGGGGTTCGGTGTCAATTTTCCTGTCCCGCAATCTACCATCCTGAATAACGGCATCGGGTCTCTGGGGCTTCTATATGGGAGCCTTACCGGCAACATTCTCGATGCCCAGTTGCAGGCGTTACAGACTGAAGGAAAGGTCAATATCGTATCCAGCCCGTCCATAACAACCCTTGACAACCAGAAGGCGTTTACCGAAAGCGGCACCAGGGTGCCTTACGTGACGAATTCATTCGCAGGAGCATCCACTACGCCTACAGTAAATTTTGTCGATGCCGTCCTCAGGCTCGAGATCACACCGCATGTCATTGACGGCAACAGCCTTAAAATGTCAGTCGTTATTAAAAAAGATGATGTAGACACGTCCCGCTCGGTCCAGGGGAACCCTTTCATTCTGCAAAAGCAGACCGAGACAACGCTGATTGCGAAAAATGGAGAGACCATTGTGATATCCGGGCTGACCAGTGAAAATATATCGTCCACGGTCAACGGGATACCGTGGCTCAAAGACATCCCCGTCCTGGGATGGCTCTTCAAAGGTGAAAACAAGGACAATACCATGAACCAGGTGCTTATCTTTATTACGCCGTATATTTTGCCGAGGGAGGCCCCGGTGAGCACGGCGTCCGCGCCATTGCGGGGTAAATAAAAAATCATGCGGGGTCTGCCATGATCGTAAGAAAACGTCTGGGCGAGATGCTGATCGAAAGCGATCTCCTGACAAAGGCGGAACTTGAGAAAGCCCTGGAGGGACAAAAAGGGTCCGGGCTGAAACTCGGGAAATTTCTCGTTCAGCGGGGCATCGTCTCCGAAATGCAAATATGCCAGATGCTGTGCGCGCAGATCAAGATAAAAAGATACCATCCGGAACAGTTCCCGGTCGAACTCGGGCTTGCCGAGCTGATCCCTTACGATATGGCCCAGAAATGCCAGGCCGCTCCCTTGCAGAGAAAAGGCCGCCTGCTTATCGTGGCGACGGCGGACCCTTTGGACATACCGGCGATGGACTCTATCGAAGACCGGACAAACTGTGAAGTGGAGCCCATCATATGCACGGAAATGGAATTGACGAAGCTGCACAGGATACTCTACCCGGCACAAATGGGACTGGGCGGGGTTGTGGCCGGCATGGACGGGGAAGACGGGCCCGCATTTGAAAAAGCGGAAGACGCACTGGAGGATATCCAGGTCGCGGCGACGCAGGAAATCGGAAATACCCCTGCTATCATACGGATGGTAAACTCTATTTTTGCAAACGCTATCCAGGAACGGGCAAGCGACATCCACATAAGCCCGCAGCAGAGCGGCATACAGGTAAGGTTCAGGATCGACGGCAGGCTCCACGGAATGCCTGCCCCGCCAAAATCGATGTTTCTGCCTGTGGTGGCGCGCATCAAGATACTGGCGGGTATGGACATAACCCAGTCCAGGGTCCCGCAGGACGGGCGGTTTACACTCCGCCTGGGCGGCAAGCTCATAAACGTTCGTGCTTCGACCATCCCCACGCTGCATGGCGAAAACCTTGTGCTCAGGCTCCTGGACACCAGTTCCGGCATCCTGACCCTGGACAGGCTCGGCATGCCGCAGGAGGAATCAGAAAAGATAAGGAGCATGATCCATAAGCCATATGGAATGATACTGAGCACCGGCCCGACCGGCAGCGGAAAAACAAGCAGTTTGTATGCCATTATCCAGGAGATCGACACTCCGGAGGAGCATATAATCACCCTTGAGGACCCGGTGGAGTACAAAATAGAGAGCATCCGTCAGATACAACTGAACGCAAAGGCCGGCATGACCTTTGCCAGCGGCCTCAGGGCGATCCTCCGCCAGGATCCCGATGTGATAATGGTCGGTGAGATTCGCGACAGCGAAACCGCCGGTATCGCGGCCCGGGCGGCCCAGACAGGTCACCGCCTGTTGAGCACCATGCATACCAATGACGCCGCCGGGGCGGTTTCCAGGCTTGTGGACATGGGTATCGAACCATATCTTGTTTCCTCGATCCTCCTGGTGTCTTTTGCCCAGAGACTATTGAGGACGAACTGCTCTTACTGCAAGGAGCCTTACACACCCCCCGAGCGCGCGCTGGCTGCCTGGGGCATGGACCGTATGGAAGGCGCGGTCTTCATGCGCGGGCGTGGATGCCAGCAATGCATGCAGACGGGTTTCAGCGGAAGGACGGGTATTTTCGAGGTCCTTGTAAATGATGAGAACGTACAGGATATGATCCTCAGGAAGGCGCCGGCCCAGGAGATAACGCGCGAGGCGGTTTCATCGGGCAGGATGAGGACTCTAAAGCAGGATGCGGCTGATAAAATAGCCAAAGGCGTTACCACCCTTGAGGAAGCACAGGCGGCGGTAATGTCATAAAGATGATATGAACTACTCTTATCAGGCAATAAACGGTGTCGGCAGCGTTGTGAAAGGGACCATCGACGCGGCTTCGGTACAGGCAGCCGAAGAGGCCATCGCTTCAGGCGGGCTTATACCCGTGCGGGTCGCGCCGGCAAAAGCAAAAGAAGGATCCTTCGAAAAACGTGCATTTGGAACAGGCCAAAAAGTGAAGACCCGCGAGCTCATACTGTTTTCAAAACAGTTCCGCTCGATGTTCAACGCTGGAATCCCCATCCTTCGAATACTGGAAGTGCTCGAAAAGCAGTCAGAAAACAGCTCGTTAAAAAAAGCCGCCTCTGCCATAAGAGAAGATATCAGCCAGGGCCATTCACTTATGGAAGCTATGGAGAGGCATTCATCGATCTTTTCACCCCTTTATCGAAGCATGATAGGCGCTGGGGAGACAAGCGGAAAAGTCCCCGAGGTGCTGGAGCGGCTCTCGTATATGCTGGAGCACGAAGACAGGGTGAAATCGGACATCCGCTCCGCTATGCAGTATCCGGTAGTTGTGGTTATTACGCTTGCGGGAGCGTTTTTTTTCCTCCTCGCGTTTGTGATCCCCAAATTCACCGCGGTGTTTTCGAAAGCGCACCTCACTCTGCCGCTGCCCACACGGATCGCCATTTCCATGCACGATGCCCTTTTGGGACACGGTTTTACCATATTGCTGGCGACCATAGGCCTCATAGCCTGCCTCAGGATGTATTTGAAAACGGAAAAAGGCATTTTTGTGAAAGACGCCTTCCTGCTCCGCCTGCCGGTTTTCGGCCCTCTATTCATCAAGGCGGCCGTTTCCCGTTTTTCAAGCATTCTTGCCATACTGCTGTCAAGCGGCGTACCTGTAATTAATGCTTTTACGGTCCTTTCCGGGTCAATAGGTAACTCGGCCATCGCCCGCGCCTTCGATTCCATTAAAGGGCAGATGGTTGAGGGGAAAGGCATTGCAGGTCCGTTGTCTGAGGCAAAATACTTTACCCCCATGGTGGTGAGCATGGTTGCCATCGGAGAGGAATCAGGCGAACTGGAAGAGATGCTTCAGGAAATAGCGGTCCATTACGACGAGGAGGTGAAATATGCGGTAAGCAGGCTGGCTGATCTGATAACGCCTGCCTTGACAGTGGCGCTGGCTTTTGTGGTGGGGTTTTTTGCCCTGGCGATTTTCATGCCCATGTGGGACATGACCAAGATGGTCAAATAACAAAGAACGGATTTAGTGGACTAAAAAGGAGATGAAATGAAAAACATGAAGAGGATTCTGGGGAGCGAGGGAGGTTTTACCCTTATCGAGATGATAGCGGTAATAGTGATAATCGGCATTCTGGCCGCCGTCGCTATTCCAAAGTACATGAACGCCCAGGACCAGGCCAAGATATCAGCAGTGGATGGCGCTTTGGGCGCAGTAACGGCAAATATCACATCGACGTATGCGCAAATTCTCACAGACGGGTGCTCGCCAAAGGATGTCACTTTTAATGGCGTTTCGTGGGTATGCAAAGGTGGAAACGATCCTCTGGGGAATAAACCCACTCCCGCGACGAGCGTCGGAGATTTTACGGCCAAATACGCTACAGGCGTGGACTGTGCCGCAGGCACCAACACGTGTATAGACGTAAGTATTGATACTACAAAGCCGCCAACTTGGCTGTCTACGTATCCGCCGACGGGATCAACAGACCCTCTAACGGGCAAGCTTCCTACTATAAAGAAGGCGGTGGCTTTGTACTAAATATCGCTTGGCAGGGCGTCGCATTTTACTAAAAAAATTGCGACGCGCCGCCCGGCAAATTGTGATTATGTTCCGGCTACCAGAAGATAACAGCGGTTTCACCATGATCGAGATAATCGCGGTGCTTGTAATTATCGGGGTCCTTGCGGCCATCGCCATTTCACGGGCCATATCCACCTCGGAATACAGCCTGGTCTCAGAGGCCGAAATATTGAAGAACAACCTGCGATTCGCCCAGATTAAGGCCATGGGTGACGTATCGCCCGACACATGGGGAATCAGTGTCAGCAGCGCCTCTTACAGGCTTGTCTGCACCGGTGCCAATTGCCCGCAAATGGTTACCAACCTGCCGGGCGACAGCTCTTCCACGCATTCATTCTCAGGCGGCATATCCGCATCTTCTGCGGCAATAAACTTCGATACCTGGGGCAGTCCGGCCGGCAAGACGCTCACTGTTATCCTAACCGATGGGTCCCAAAAGGCTGCCATTTCGGTCACGGCGAATACGGGATACATACCATGAAAGGGAAGCGTCAGGCCAGGCCTCAATGCAATAACGGATTTACCCTGATCGAGGTGATCATTACAATTGTTGTCGCGGCTATCCTTGCGTCCATGATTTTTTCCTATTTTGGGACAGCAATAACCGGTAGCGCGACTCCGGTCAGCCGTCTTGAAACGGCTTTGGCCGCCCAGTCTGCGATTGAAAATGTCACCGCCGATTATATGGCAAATTACACATCGAATCTTTCCGGTCTGCAAAACAAAGTCGGCAGGGAGGGCCAGGCTTTAAATGTTTCTTATGGAAATGGCACGATCATTGACAATCATTTCATAACATGGAGTGCCAATAATGAGGTCCGCGTTCAGACGCCTTCCGTCAGTAATTGCCTGAAGGTAACTGTCAGGGACAGTATTGGCGAGTCGCTGACGCAAATCTTTACTGGCGGCGACCAAGGGGTCAACTGTCAATGAAACGCACCTATCCGTTTTTAAGGAGAGCAGGCGGCAACGAAAGCGGATTTACCCTGATCGAGATGATAGCGGCAATCACGATCGGGGCGATTATCTTTTCGATTGCGGGCATGTGGATAGTCAGTGTGACAAACAGTTTGCTCCTCGTAAAGCAGAACTCGTCAACGGCCCTCAAAGTGCAGGCCGCTACGCTGCGGCTGGAAAAAGAGTTTCACATAATAACAGCGGTTTCCTCGGGGAGTGCGGCACAACTTAATTACACAAATAACAGGGGAGGAAGCCCTGCAAACCACATATTGGCGATGTCGGGCACGACCATTCAGTTGGACGGCAATACACTCCTCGATAATATAGCAAGCTTCACGCTGACTTATTCTGCCGCATACAACGGGACATTCACCTCAAATTGGGCCGCGGGTGACAAGGTCATCAATCTCAGTT
>JAKAEG010000235.1 GCA_021819985.1 Nitrospirota bacterium
TCGGCTTTGTTCTGCAAATTTCAGTTTCCAAAAAACATTTCAGTTTCTCAAAAAAATTGTTCTTTTTTGATTTTTTAAAAATTATTGATCAGGGCTCGATATTTTGCAGCTCGTTCAAAAGGCCTTCTATCTGGTCTTTTATATTGTTTTTTTCACTCGTAACCCGGAGCAATTCCTCATTTTTTTTATCTATGATGGATTCAAGCTCGCTTACCCTGCGCTCAAGGGACGATTTTGTGTCCTTAAGGAGCCTGATCTTGTCGATTGCGCCGGATATCTGCATTTCAAGGTTCTTCAATGTTTCCAACTCTTTTGCCTCCTCGCCGTTTTGCGGCCCTTTTTGCTTTTGCCCATTGCCGGGGCCGAATAAATTTTGCTCTTTTTGTTCTTTTTGCTCTTCAGGCATGTGCCGTATCCGTTCAGGAGTTACCCGCTTTAGCTGAAAGGAAGAAGCCTTTTGCGGCGTCCTCTCCACCATATTTATAATAGGTGGTTATTATACGCTTTATGTAATTTTTTGTCTCGTCGTATGGTATGTCTTCCACGAACTCATCGAAGGACGCATAGTTTCCCTGCGCAAGCCATTTTCTCACAATCGACTCCCCGGCATTGTATGCGGCCAGCGTGGGGGGTATGGCCTTGAAGTCGTTATAGAGCTTTTTCAGGTAGAATGTCCCCACTTCGACATTAACGTCTATGCTGTATATGCTGTTACGGTTCTTTATTACTATGCGCAAAGGGCCGGAATATTTTTTCGCCGTTTTGGGCATAAGCTGCATTAATCCTATCGCTCCCACAGGCGAGCAGACCTTCGGGTCGAAATGGCTTTCTTCCCTCATAACGGACAGGACAAGATATGGATCCAGCCCGGCCAGGGAGCAGTCTTTCTCCACGCGTCCCCAGAAGGCATGGGGATACATGACATTCCTTGGCTGCATTACTCCCGGCAGCCGCATCGCAACCGCAATGGCATTCCTGAATGCCCCCATCTCCTTAAGCTGGTCCGCTATCCAGACAAGGGTGTTCCTGTTCATTGAATTCCTGGCGGAATAAGCCAGGTCCGAAAGGGCCTCATCCTTCAATCCTGCCAGCGTAAGCACCCTGAACCTCATGTAGGCCCTGGAGTTTTTGAGTTGCTGTATGGCTTCATCCGGAAGGGTTTCCTCTTTGATCGGGATGCCGGTTTTGATGGAGGCGAGGACGGAATAATATCCCTCATCTTCGTGGACAAGTTTTCTGTATAACCCCATCGCGGCGCTTGTGTTTTTGATGCCGCCCAGTCCCTCAAGGCTTTTTGCCGCCCAGTAAAGATATTCAGGCTCTTCGTATTGGCTGGCGAGGCCCGAAAAACCGTTTGCAGCGTCTTTATAGTCCCGCTGTAAATAATAAAGCCAGGCGGTCTCCCACGTGGCATCTTCCTCAACCCAGGGGTATTTCTCCGCCGCAGCCTGAAGGTCCGTTATGGCCCCCGCGAAATTGTGGTCATTTCTTCTTTCTATCGAAGCAAGGTCCATAATCAGATATGAAGCCCTTTTATCTTTGGCGGAGGTAAGTCCGTCAATCGATTTCTTCAGGTCTTCCTCATCTGCCGCCCTGTAATATGACCTGCCGGCCTGATAGAGGTCCGCTGCCTGGGCATAAATGGAGGCCGCCTCGCCGTACCTTTTTTGCATGAAGAGCGCTCCGCCGATCAGGTCGAGCTTTTCATTCATGTCAGCCGGGTCATCGGGGAGCAAAAGAACCTCACGCTCGGCTTCTTCCGGGTTGCCGCGCCTGAGGAGGTTTTCCACTCTGGCGAGCGCTTCAGCCGTCGTGGGCTGCCTTCCAAGCTCCGCAAGGGCCGCTCCGGAGAAGTCTCCTGCCTGGACATAGAGCTTTTCCAGTATCTGTCCGGCCCGTGCATTGTCACCTTTTTCCTTTAGAAGCTGGGCCAGCCTGAGTTCCATGTCATCATGGCCCCGGTAATGTTTTGTGAAATCGCCGAGCAGCGATATGAGGGTATCCTTATCGGTGGCCATGCCTATGGCCATGAGCTTTGCCTTACTTACAAGAGGGCTTTTGGGATGCTTTTTTAACAACCTGTCCAGATATTTCGCGGAGACCGCATCATTTTTCATGCTCCTCGATACACTGGCCTCGAAATAAAGTATGTAGTCCGCAAGAAATGGAAGGCCCTGGCGGGAGGCCCTGAATTCGGAGAGTGACCGCCCATATTTCCCGTTCTGCATAAGAGTGACCGCGTCCTCAAAATGAGAAATAGCCTTTGTTTCGAGATCGTCTTCGGTCTGGGGGCCTGAGTTTAAAATGTTTTTTCGAAGGTCTTTTATGGGAGCCGGGGCATTAACCATGGCGGAATTACCACCTGTTGAGGTCATGCCAGTGCTCAAGGTTTTAAGATTCTTGATGGGCTCCGGGACCGTGGTGGCGTTGACCAATCCGGAGGTCCCGGCTGCAAGGCCCAGGCGCGGCATCGCAACCAGAATGGAAACAAACAGGAATGATACTAATAAAAACAGCTTTTTCATCTTAAAATCAGCCCTGCATATGATAGCTAAAACATGTTTTTTAAGGCAATACCTTTTTTAATAGAAATTGTCCGGATTGAACAAAAAAGTGACCGGCCGCACATTTTAATAAGGGTCTCGTAATAATATGAGCATAGTTAGGCGTTGAAAAAGAAAAATCGTCATGGGCACCACTCTGACTGTTCGTCCGGGAAAATAAGTGGTTCAAAATGGATTCCCGCTTACGAAATGCGGGAATGACACCAAAAGATTTAAGACGTCATGCCCGAGGACCTTAATCGGGCATCCACTTTGAAGCAAGGGGAGATTTTCTGAGCTGTTATGAGACTCTTAATAAAACAAAGTAAGCGACTGGTGTTTAAGGTCTTTTTATTAAGCGGGTTGTTTTTAAGGCGGACGGTAAAGGCGGCGAGCGGATTCGAACCGCTGCATCGAGGTTTTGCAGACCTCTCCCTTACCACTTGGGTACGCCGCCGGAATACTGCCTGAAAAGAATCTCTTACTTTTCTACTTTTTTTTGCATCTTTACCGGAACGTCCGCCGGGGCGCGATTCCTGTTTTGAAACTGGAGCGGGCGACGGGATTCGAACCCGCGACCCCAACCTTGGCAAGGTTGTGCTCTACCAGCTGAGCTACACCCGCATTAAATCGCCCCTGTTTGCTCTGGTTGCCCCTGTTCCGCCGGGCTGGAAGTACTATTATTAACAATCCGGAATAAAAAATCAAGAAAATGGATTTCTATCGTGCCCTTGACTGCAAATTTCAAAGCTGTTATAAATAGAGTATGTTTAATGCAACGAGTGCTTTTACAGTTTTTGAGATCCCTCTCAAAGGTTGGCGTCCCTGGAGACAGTGGCCGGGAGGATCCGTATAGGTTTTTTATTGAACGGGTTATATTAAAAACTTCAGGCCACGGGATAGTCGGAAACCGTGGCCTTTTTATTTTTAAAAACCAAAGACTTTGGCCCCGGACATAGGATATAATCCAATTCGGGTTTTTTAGAATATAAGGGGAATATTAAATGGAAACTCAGAGTCATAGCATCCCGGAAACAGCAGTAGTGCCCGGCAGGCGGGAGTTTATGGAGCTTGCCAAAAAGGGCAACCTGATACCTGTTTACAAGGAGGCCTTTGCCGACACGATCACGCCCGTTACCGCCTTTTTAAGGCTTGGAGAGCGGCCCTCATATCTGCTTGAAAGCGTCATCGGAGGAGAAAAATGGGCAAGGTACTCCTTCCTGGGCCTCTCTCCCAAAGTCACTATACAGGCGCGCGGCAACAAAATGGAGGTCAACAGGCAGGGTGAAATTCTGAAACTGGAGACAGCGGACCCTCTTGAAGAGGTCCGGAAATTCCTTGGAGCTTTCAGGCCCGCCCTTTCAGAGAAAGCCGGTCTGCCCAGGTTTTACGGAGGCTTTGTAGGTTATCTGGGCTATGACATGGTAAGATTCATGGAGGAATTGCCGGACAAAGGCAGGCCCGGCCTGGATATGCCAGACCTTTTCCTCATGCTCACCGACGCCATCCTGATATTCGATAGTTTAAGGCAGAAGGTAAAGGTAGTGGTGAATGTTCATTTGCCGGAGGACGGAAACCCGGAGGAGGCATACGGGCTTGCCGTTAAAAAAATAGATTCTATCGTCCACAGGCTTGCAGCAGGAAAACCGGCAAGAGGGGAGATGGCTGCCATGGAAGGCGATCTCGGGTTGCCCGCGGATATCTCCGGGCCGGACCCGCTTTCCGGAATCGGCAAAGAAGAAGATAAAAAATCCGGGCAGGTCCGGCCTGCGGAATTTGTCTCATCTTTTGGCAGCAGGGAAGAGTTCATGCGCGCCGTGGAAAAAGCGAAAGAATATGTCATGGCGGGCGATATCGTGCAGACCGTATTGTCCCAGCGTTTTGAAAAGGCAACCGCCGCCCATCCTTTCAGCGTTTACAGGGCCTTGAGGGCCATAAACCCTTCTCCCTACATGTATTACATAGATACGGGGCATGCCCATATAGTGGGTTCATCACCGGAAATACTTGTAAGGCTTGAAGAAGGCAACATAATCTTAAGGCCGATAGCCGGAACGAGGAAGCGGGGTGCCACCCCGGAGGAGGACAATGCGCTCGAGAAAGAACTCCTGGCGGACCGGAAAGAGATAGCCGAACACATCATGCTTGTGGACCTCGGCAGAAACGATGTGGGCAGGGTTGCCGAGACCGGAAGCGTAAAGGTGCCGGAGCTTATGGTAGTGGAGCGGTACAGCCACGTGATGCACATTGTCTCCAATGTCGACGGAAGGCTGAAAAAAGAGCTTGGCCCTTTCGATGTGCTTAAGGCCTGCTTTCCGGCAGGGACAGTGAGCGGCGCCCCAAAGGTCCGGGCCATGGAGATAATAGAGGAGCTTGAGCCCGTGAAGCGGGGTCCATATGCCGGGGCGGTCGGCTATTTCGGCTATTCGGGAAATATGGACACCTGTATAACCATAAGAACGCTTATAATGAAAGAAGGGATGGTGTATGTCCAGGCAGGGGCCGGCATTGTGGCCGATTCCGTGCCGGAGCTTGAATACGCCGAAACTGTCAACAAGGCCAAGGCCATGATGGAGGCCGTAAATATGGCCGAAAAGGTTTTTGCTCCCGGTATATCAGTAGAACCGGCTCTGAGGGACAAAAAATGCTGCTGATGATAGACAATTACGATTCTTTCACCTACAACCTCGTCCAGTATCTTGGGGAACTCGGGGAAGATGTAAGGGTGTACAGGAACAACAAAATAACCATTTCGCAGATAAGGGAGATGGCGCCGGAAAAAATAGTCATATCCCCGGGGCCGTGCACG
>JAKAEG010000236.1 GCA_021819985.1 Nitrospirota bacterium
ATGCCTGCAAAACGGTGAGACGACACCTGCGTAGCGAATACCGTCCGCCCCCGTCCAAAATAAATCTGAAAAATCCTGTTTTATTTTTCCTTCAGCGCCCTCTCAACGGTCTTTATCGCGCAGAACTCGCCGCACATGGAGCATAGATTTTTTTCGGTTGGCGGAACGGCCGCCCTGTAATTTATCACCTTCTCCGGGTTAAAGCTCATGCTTATCATCCCGTCCCAGTCCAGGGCCTTCCTCATCCGCGCCATTTTTTTATCTTTCTCAAGCGAAGATGGTATCCCTTTTGCCAGGTCAGCCGCATGGGCCGCTATCTTTGAGGCTATGAGCCCCTCCTTAACGTCCTCGATGTCGGGCAGGCGGATATGCTCTGACGGGGTAAGATAGCAAAGGAAATCCGCTCCGGCCGCGCCCGCCACCGCTCCTCCTATCGCGCCTACTATATGGTCATAACCCACGCCTATGTCGGTAACAAGAGGGCCAAGCACATAAAAGGGCGCGCCTTTGCAAATCTCTTTTTGCAGTTTTATATTCAGTTCCACCTGGTTTAAAGGCACATGACCAGGGCCTTCGATTATGACCTGCACGCCCGCTTCAAGGGCCGCGTCCCTCAGTTCCCCAAGCACAAGCAGTTCTTCCAGCTGTGCCCTGTCGGTGGCGTCTTCAATACACCCGGGGCGCATGGCGTCTCCCAGGCTAAGGGTGAGGTCATGTTTTTTAGCGATCTCAAGGAGCCTGCCGTAATCTTCATAAAAGGGGTTTTCCTGGCCGTTAAATATCATCCATTCCAGAAGAAATGAGCCGCCCCTGCTTACCACGTCCAGCACTCTTCCTTCCAGTTTTAACCTCTCTATGGCCCGCCGGGTGATGCCCACATGTACGGTAACGAAATCGACACCCTCCCTGGCATGCGCCTCGACAGCGGAGAACATGTCGTCTACGCTCATCTTCTTTATCATCCCGTGGGTTTCAACGGCTTTTACGGCCGCTTCATATATGGGCACCGTGCCAAAGCAGAAAGGATATTCCTCGATTATCAACCGCCTCAGCTCCTTTATCCTGCCACCGGTCGAAAGGTCCATAACTGCGTCGGCCCCGTATTTGACAAGCACATCGAGTTTTTTCGTTTCCTCGTCAAGCGAGTCTCTGTCCCTTGAAGTGCCTATATTTGCGTTTATCTTTGTCTTCAGTCCCTTGCCTATTCCAAGAGGCGGGATGGAGTGGCCGGAATTCCTTGCAATCACAGTCCGGCCTTCCGCTATCTCCATAGCCAGCTGCTCAGGTTCCACTGCTTCCTTCAGTGCGACATCCCTGACCTCGTCGGTAATTATTCCGGCTTTCGCAAGTTCGATCCTTGTTTTCATTCAATTGCCCTCATGAATTTATAAGCTTCCCCCTTGATATCATCCGCCCCTAAAATACCCGAGATAAGGGCGGCGCCATAAGCACCAGCATCCAATACATCTTTTAAGTTTCCGGTCTTTATCCCTCCTATGGCGAAAACCGGTATATCCAGAGCGTCTGCCGCAGCTTTAAGTTTCTGAAGCCCAAGCGGCGCACCGTATGCCTTTTTAGACGGGGTCTCGAACACCGGGCCAAACGTAATGAAATCAGCCCCTGACCTTTTCGCCGCCTCAGCCTGTTCGAGCGAATGTGCCGACATGCCTATCACAAGGTTTTCCCCGCCAGATATCTTTTTAACCGCCTCTGGCGGCATACTTTGCCCTCCAAGGTGGACACCGTCCGCGCGGCAGGCGAGGGCCACATCAACCCTGTCATTTATAAAGAGCTTCGCGGCGTATTTTTTTGTACTCTCTCGCAAGAGCCGCGCCAAATTGAGAAGCTCTCTGACCGGCATGTCCTTCTCCCTTAGTTGCACCGCCCTCACTCCGCCCTCAAGGGCCTTTCCCACCGCGTCTACAATGTCCGGGACCAGTTGTCTGTCAGTTATCAGATAGAGCCTACCCACCCCAAAAAACCCCTCCCAGGAGGGGAATTTCGGTTTTTTACTCAAAGAAGCATTCCCTCTAGAGGACTGCTTGCCGTGGCATAGAGTTTCTTAGATATCCTGCCCGCACCATATGAGAGCCTGCCCGCCATGACCGCGTGTTTCATCGCGCTTGCCATCGCTATCGGGTCCTTCGCTCCGGCGATGCCCGTGTTTATCAGGACGGCATCGCATCCAAGCTCCATCGCGATGGCGGCATCGGAGGCAGAGCCCACGCCGGCATCGACCACCACCGGGCAACTATAGCGTTGGGCCACCGTCTCAAGGATAATTTTTATATTGTATGGATTTCTTATGCCAAGGCCCGAGCCTATCGGCGCCCCAAGCGGCATGACGCACGCGGCCCCGGCATCGAGAAGCCTTTTGGCCATTATCGGGTCGTCATTTGTATATGGGAAAACGATAAACCCCTCTTTGGCCAGAATTTCGGTCGCCTTTAACAGCCCGATCACATCGGGGAAAAGGGTCTTCTCGTCTCCGATCACCTCCAGCTTTACCAGGTCCGAAAGACCGGCCTCCCTGCCAAGCCTCGAATACCTTAATGCGTCTTCCACCGTATAACAGCCGGCAGTGTTCGGAAGTATTTTGTATTTTTTAAGGTCTATGTAATTAAGCAGGCTTTCAGCGGTGCGCTTCAGGTCCACCCTGCGAACAGAGACCGTTACCACGTCGGTGCCCGAAGCCTCCAGGGCCTGCGCCATCTCCTCGAAGTTGCGGTATTTTCCGGTCCCAACCCATAGCCTTGAGCTGAATTCGATGCCTTTTATTATCAATTTATCACTTTCTGACTGCGCGGCCTTTTCCATTTATCCTCCTTGTAATTGAATCATCCCCCGCCCACGAAATTTACGATCTCCACCTGGTCTTCTTCCTTTAAAGGGAATGTGCTGTAATCTTTTTTACTGACGATCGAGAAATTCACCTCTACAGCCACGGCCGGGGCCTTTATTCCAAGCTCATCAATAAGCGCCTGTACCGTACCGGCGTTGCTGTCTATAGACTGTCCATTAACTTTCAATTTCATATTTCGTGTTTTTTTGTAAAAAATTAAAAAACCGCATCCCGGGATAGGGATGCGGCCATCAATAAAAAATCCGCAAAATTTATCTTTGTCCCTAATCCCTACGGCGGCATTACCCGCGTCAGGTTCCAGGGGTTCTCCTTCTGGAGTCTCAGGCCGCTTGCTCATCCGCGGTTCACGCAGGAACCGTGGACAAACCGGACCTCCCCCTAGGGTCTTTGTTTTACTGGATTAAGTATAATCCCACTGTCCGGGGAAGTCAAACCAAAGCGCCCTGATTTCCTCTGTTAAAAAACTTAACAAATGCATGATTGAGAAAACAGGAATTTTTTTCCATAATAGAAAGGTCCTTTAAA
The DNA here is from genome assembly GCA_021819985.1 of Nitrospirota bacterium. Classification (GTDB taxonomy): domain Bacteria; phylum Nitrospirota; class Thermodesulfovibrionia; order Thermodesulfovibrionales; family JdFR-88; genus JAKAEG01. The sequence goes on from JAKAEG010000236.1 coordinate 3,389, forward strand.
ACGGGTGATGATGATTACTTGATACTTTTTCAGATTGCCGCATAATTGTAGTTAAATCAATTTTCAAAAAACAAGGAGAGATCATGAAGAAATTTATCGCTATCGCACTTTTATTGGCATTGGCCATATTCGCTTATGGCTGCGAAACCCCCCAGGGGCAGGGCGCGGGAGTGGGCGCGGTTATCGGCGGCATCGCAGGCGCGCTGATTGACAGGAACCCGTGGCGGGGCGGCGTGATAGGCGGCGCGCTTGGAGCGGTTGCCGGCGCGACACTCACTGACATAGCCGTGAAGGCAAACCAGCAGGCATATGAAACCGGCAGGCCGGTCGAATACAGGACTGACAACGGCGAGGGGGTTTACAGGGCCGCTCCCGAAGGCCGGTACTATTATCCCGATGAGCACACCAGGTGCAGGAAAGTAAGAGAGAAGGTCTGGAACAACGGCCGGCTTGTAAAAGACCAGATAAAAGAGGTCTGCACAAGCACAAGGGAAGAAAACCGGTACTAAGTACCAATATAAAAGGCAGAAAAAGAGGGGCAAATTATGCCCCTCTTTTTCGTCAAACAGCCCCTCATTTATAGCGGAAAACGGCCGCTGGGCCGTTATATGGTATAATCCCGGCATGAAAACCGGGTCCGCGCTATTCAAGCACCCCCATCTGAATTACAATGAACAGCGGGCCATAGGCAGTATACTGGCCGGGGCCCCCAATTTCGGGCAATTAAGCAAAATTTTGCTCTACGGTTCCAAGGCCAGGGGCGATTCGTTCGAGGAATCCGATATCGATCTGCTCTTTATAACTTCCGGGCCGGTATCCTTGCAGCTTAAATTCGAGATATACGATTTCGTTTACGAGATCGAAGTCGAAAATGATGTGGTCATATCCGTTGTCTTTGCGGCCTCGGAGGCGTTCGAGGCCGGAGCCGTTTCGTTTTTGCGCAATGTCCGGCGGGAAGGAATAACCTTGTGGTCGATAGGGTAGGCAAGGAGGAAGCCGCGGAGGCGATAAAAATGGCCCGCGTGTTCCTGGAAAAGGCAAACATCCTGATGTGATTCCGGATCGTCCTCAAATAATTCGTAAGAGGAAAGCCCATATTAAAAAGAAGAGGGGCTGGAAGAAAAAATCTTCCAGCCCCTTCTTTAATGCCAGTTGCTAATAACTCATTGGCAGTTAACGACCACAGACGGCATCGTGCTTGAGGAACCAAAGGAGCCCGAGCCGCCAGAGGTAACAGAGCAATATGTAGCCATCGGCTGGTTGCTGGGCACAGTTACCGTATAGCTGGTCCCCTCGTTCGCCATGGCGGCAATCGACCCGGCATTTCCTATTGCAAAACCACCGTTTGGACCGCAGGCGCTGTTCCCTCCGTAATTCACGCAGACCTGGACACTGGTGCCGTAGGTCGTGGTGCCTGATACCGAGACGGGAACATTAAAGGACTGGTATGCACCGACCAGCTTAGCGGTTATGGTGCCGGTTTCTGAGTCGCAGGTCCCACTAGCATTGCGGGTGAGCGTCATGCTCATCGCGCCCGTCGGGTCAACGCTTCCGGTCAACATAACTTCGCTGCCAGAGCACCCGCTTGGGGCGGGGGCAGTCGCCGTGATGTCTCCGGTTGTAGTATTCACAGACCCTGAGGTGTCAGGGATGCCGATACCCCCGCTTGGCCAGGTATACTGGGTGTTCGTAAATACCCCGCCGACCAGAGTGGTCGTGAATGTGCCGGAATCGCTAGCGCCATTGCTATCGTTGAGAGTAAAAGTTCCCGAGTACGTCCCATCGCCAGGTGAAGGTGAACTGGAACCACCGCATGCCGTGACAAGAGTCCCGGTGATAGACCACGAGCCGTCCGGATTGATGATCGCCGTATAGGACCCGCTGGAGTCAGTCTCGGTCCAGGTGCCGGCCACACCGCTGACTGCCCCGGATGCCGTCCAGTTCGTGCT
>JAKAEG010000003.1 GCA_021819985.1 Nitrospirota bacterium
TGGCAGATGCCCGTCATATCGCGCTAAAGATCTATCCAGGCAAGATCGTCTCGGAGGAGTTGGAACGGGAAAAAGGCGGCAGCGGCCTTCGCTATTCCTTTGATATCCGCAGTCATGGAAGCACGCGCGAAGTAGGGGTGGACGCAGCGACAGGAAAGGTCCTGGAAAATTCGGTCGAGGGGCCACATCCCGACTAATTGAAAAGGTCTGCCATTATTGAATGAATTATACAAATAATCCCCGAAGTGGCAGCCCTGGTATTCGCCGCTTTACCGGCATAACCCGTCATTGCTGCCACTACGGGGTTTTTTACCGGAAAGGTATCGCTTAGCTGAGTATGCTCACTTCTCAGCCGCCCTCTCAGCCGCCTCTTTTGCAAGCAGTATCTTAGCCTGAAGATCACCAGAATTCGCTTCTTTGACAGTTTGCGCCTGGGTCTCTGTCGCTTCCTTCAGCGCTGCTTGCGCGGCAGTGCTAACCTGAACAGTGTCTTTAGGTGTCTGCTGCGGCTTCGATTGTGTCACTTTTATATCCACTGATTTAGACTGTGCGGCAGGCTGGGTTACGGGTAAACCAGATACATTATTGACCATGTTGTTCCTCCATATAGGCTTTGACTCCACAATTCTCTTGCTTTATTATCGGAATAAAAATCCAAAAACTTAAGGGAACGATTTAACCTGTTGTTTTTTCAGGCAATTCCGGTTGGACTCCTCAGGGACACTTCACGGCAAAGAAATAAAAAAGCTCCGCCTTCCCGTTTACTGGCATTATCTCGTGGACGTCGCCTGGTTCCACCACCATGCAGTCACCGGCATGGAGCGGGAAATCCTTGCCGTTTATACTGAAGACCGCCTCCCCATTTGCGCAGTAGAAGACCTCGAAACCATCCTCATGCGAGTGGGCAAAAGCGGAATCGCCAGGCCCAAGCACAACATGGCTCAGGTGCCTTACGCACGAGACCGGCTCTTTCGTGAAGACGCGCTTTTTTATATCCGGCGAGTGGGTGACCGGGGATTCCGGTGTTTCTTCCAGTCTGAAATATTTCATGCGTCAAAGTTTATCACGGGCAAGTCAAATAAAACTAACGGCAAGGCGGAAAACTAAGGGGTGCATAAGGGGGCGGATGGTGTGAGCGGAGCGGGTGGCGCGGGGCGCGTAAATATGGAGCAGCGGAATCAGGAAGACTTGGCGCGTCATACACGTGTGCAAGCAAAACGGCGAGACGACACTCTAGCGAAGCGAAGGCCATCCGCCCCCGCATTTAATCCCTGAAGGGTCATTGTTATTTGTACGTCCATGCGATAATCTAACCAGATGCTGATAAGCGAACTTGAGGCCCACGGAGCGCCCCCGCAGTTGGCCCAGGTACTGCGGGCCGCAGGCCGTGAAGAACTGTATCCCCCTCAGGCCGACGCGGTCCGCGAGGGGCTTTTTTCAACCGGGGATTCCTTTGTGGTCTCCGCCCCGACGGCCGCCGGTAAGACACTGATCGCCGAGATGGCCGCGCTCTCGGTGTTCTTCAGAAAAAAAGGGAAAATAAAAATAATCTATCTTGTCCCTCTGAGGGCGCTGGCACGGGAAAAGTTCGAGGATTTTTCGAGCAGGTTTAAGGCCATCGGCATGAAAGTAGTGCTGAGCACCGGGGATTTTGACAGCGACGAGCCCTGGAACAGGCAGGCCGACCTGGTGATCTGCACAAATGAAAAGCTGGATTCCCTGATAAGGCACCGGGCGCCATGGCTTGCGCAGATCGGGCTCATAGTGGCAGATGAAATCCACCTGCTTGGAGACGGCCACCGCGGGCCCACACTTGAGGTAGTGCTTACCAGGCTCAGGTATATCAATCCTTCCATAAGGACTATAGCTCTTTCCGCCACCATACCCAATGCCCGCGAGATAGCGGACTGGCTTGGGGCAAGGCTGATCGAGTCCAAATGGAGACCGGTGCTGTTGAGGGAAGGTGTTTTTTTTAACGGCGCGGTTATCTTCAATGACGGCAATGTAAACTGGGTAGATACACGCAGCGGCCTTGACGCCCTCGATCTTGCGCTTGAGACGATCAGGGACGGCGGGCAGGCGCTTGTTTTCGTCGGGACGAGACAATCCGCCGAGGCTTTGGCAAAAAAATCGGAGGCCCATGTCCGCACTCTTCTTTCAACTCTTGAAGCGGAAAAACTGGAAAAACTCTCGCATGAAATTGAAGGCGGTTCAATTGAGCCCACGCGCATGGCAAAAAAACTTGCCGGGAGCGTGGCAAACGGGGTTGCCTTCCATCACGCGGGCATCATCTATGCCCAGAGAAAGCTCGTTGAGGACGCTTTCAGGGAAAACAGGATAAAACTCCTTGCCTCCACCACTACGCTTGCAATGGGGCTGAACCTGCCTTCCCGGAGGGTCATAATACGGGACTGGTGGAGATACGAATCCGGAGCGGGCATGCAGTCCATTCCTGTGATAGAGGTAAAACAGATGGCGGGGAGGGCCGGAAGACCGGGCTATGACAAATTTGGCGAGGCGGTGATCATAGCCAGAAACAAAAGGGACGAAAACCTTCTTTTCGAGAAATACATTAAGGGCGAGCCCGACGAGATAACCTCCATGCTGGCAAGCGAGACGGCCCTGCGCACCCATATACTATCCTCCATCGCAGGGATGTTCACAAGCGATATGAAACAGCTTATGGACTTTCTGGGCAAGACGTTTTTCGCCCACCAGCAGGGGACCGGGTTTCTTTCTCCGATAGCACGGGACATAACCGGTTTCCTCTCGGAAGAAGGCATGATAAAAACGGATGAAAGGGGCAGGTTTTCGGCCACCAGGTTCGGACGGCGCGTCTCGGAGCTGTATATCGATCCCCTGGGGGCTGTGATCATTAGGGACGCCCTGCGCCTGCCGAAAGAAAAATCCCCTTTCGCGTTATTTCATATGCTTGCCCGCACGCCAGATATGATGAGGATCACCGTTAAGAAAAAAGACCGTGACGAAATGATGGATGTATTCAGCGCCCATGCACCGTCCCTGCTCATGCCTGATGAGGACATTTATTTGACCGGGGATATGCTTTCCGAGCTTAAGACGGCATCCGTTTTGATGCAATGGATACTGGAGATGCCGGAGGAAAAGATCGTGAACCATTTCGGCATAGGGCCGGGGGATTTAAGGACTCTTGTGGAACTTGCGGACTGGCTCCTCTATTCCTCAAGGGAGATAGCCCGGATCGCAGGATTTAAGGAAGCCGGCGAGGACATAGCGGTCACCAGGACCAGGACGCATTACGGAGTTAAAGAGGAACTGCTGCCCCTTGTAGGCCTTCGGGGCATTGGGCGCGTGCGCGCAAGGGGCCTTTTCGAGGCTGGGTTCAAGAACCTGGAAGATATCGCCCATGCCACTATCGAGGGCCTTTCGGGCGTCGCCGGCATAGGCGAAGGTACCGCTAAGGACATAAAAAGACAGACCGCGTCACAGGAGGCGGACGAGTAAGACCGGCCCCTGGCGCGTTCAGCGGCTTTTCAGTTTTTTACTGACAGGATTGCCCTTGACGGCGGAGAATACTTTTTTTATATCCTCCCGGAATTCCGGCGCGCCGGACTGGGACGGGTGGCGTACATAGCCGTGCGGGACCTCTATTGCCTCCAGGGCGGACTGGGCCTTTCTGCCCACAGCTATAACGCGCCTGGCTCCTATCGCCTTCCAAAGCTCTTTCAAGAGCGGGCTGAAATCCATTATCTCCTGCGGCCCCGGCGTTCTTATTGTAAGCGGCCTGCCTTCCTTGTGAGGATGAAGCGGCACGGCGTTCCAGAGGAAAAACCTTGGGAATTCCGGCAGAAGCGTGCCCCATAGGATGGATCCGGAACTCTCTTTATAAGGCGGCTCATGCCTGCTTGACCTCTGTCCTTTAAAAGGAAGCTCCCTTTTTTGAAGCTGGTATTCGCTTGTAAAAGGGACGCCCGAAAACCGGCAGCCCCATGGCCCCGCAGCTTCTCCAACAAGAAGAATCTCCGGCCGTTTTTTAAAACTCATAAGATAATTTTTCAGATTTTCCCGTCTTATGCGGCTGCCATCCGGCAGGTCGTATTCCGGGTCATTATCTTTGTACTGGTTGAAAAGGTCCGGCCCGGAGGGCACAGGGAAAAGGCGTTCTTCCAGGAGCCCCCAGATATTCTCCCAAAAAGGTGTTTGGTCCATGGGATATATTCTATATTGCGTTAATGGCAAATGGGGAAGCGTTTATTTTATGGCAGATATATCCCGCCAAGGACCACCTTTTTCACCGCGCCGGTTGCCCCGGGGACATTCGAAGTGCGGCCGGAGAGCGTCTCGTTGGCAAGGATGGCAAAACTAATGGCTTCCTTGGCTGAAGCAGGTATCCCGTATTCGTCTATCAGGCTTATCTTTACCGTAGGCAGCCTGTTTTTGATGAGGCCCACCAGAAAACCGTTTTTTGCCCCGCCGCCGCAGAGTATCACCTCTTCCACGGGATATCGCTCCAGTATAAAATCCCGGTACGCCCCGGCTATTGTACCGGCCGTAAAATGGGTAAGAGTGCAGACGATATCACGGGGGGCAGTGCCCGGTTTTGCGCCGCCTTCAAGGGCGCGGAACAAAAAATCCCGGCTGAAAAACTCCCGGCCAGTCGATTTGGGAGGAGGCATCCGTAAATACAGGCGTGAAAGCCCATTCAGCTTTTTTAAAAGCGCACTGTCCGGCTTGCCTGAAGCGGCGGCCTTGCCCCCTTTGTCCATAGGGCGGTGAAAAAAAATCTCCATCGACAGGTCAATGAGGCAGTTGCCGGGTCCCGTGTCGAAGGCGATAACGTCATCAATTGAAGGGGTAACAACCGTTACGTTCGCAATGCCCCCGATATTCTGGACCGCCCTGATCTTCTTCCCCCTGAAAAGCACATGATCGGCAAACGGCACAAGGGGCGCGCCCTGGCCGCCCGCCGCCATATCGGCGGGCCTGAAGCCTGCCACAACGGGCACACCCGTAAGCTGGGCTATAACGGAAGGCTCGCCTATTTGCAGGGTGGAGCCGTGTCTCTTTGTTTTACCCGGTAACTGAGGGGTTTTACCCGATAAATGCAAGCCTTTTTTTATTTTATCCGATAAATAAAAGGCGGGCGGGATATGAAACACGGTCTGCCCATGGGAGGCGATGGCATCCGGGCGGATGCCTGAGGTCTCGATACAGGCGTTCGCGGCTTTTGCGAAGAATACCCCAAGCGAGAAGTTGAGCCTGCAGATATCGGGGGTTGATGCTTCGTCCGCCCCGGCGACCTCTTTTCTGAGTTTCGCGGGGTAGGGATAGGATTCAAAGCAGAGGAGTTTCACACGGGAGCTGTTTTTTAATGAAACAGCTCCTATCTCCACCAGGGCAGCATCCACACCGTCATGAGAGGTGCCGGACATGAGCCCCAGTATTATCCTTCTTTTGTTTTTGACTTTTTTTACCCGCCGGACTAAAGGCGCCGGCGCGGCCCTGAAAACATCCTGCTGAATATAATCCGCCTTTTTTTCAGGAGATCAGGCCGGGATTTTCCGTGACCTTCATCCTGCTTTTCAGCCCTTCCAGATACGAAACCAATGCGCGCTCGCGCTTGACATTAAGAATGGCCTCCCTGATCTGCCCGGCTGTATGCGGGTTTCCTCCCGGTAATTGGGCAAGCTCGGAGGGAGATAGCTCTATCGGGTCTACGATCAAATTGCGCATCTTGTCTGCAAGGAGTTCTTCGCGCCTGGAAGACTCGTACTGTTCCGGTGTGATATGGTTCATCCTGAGGATACGAAGGTACGCTTCCCTGCTGAAAACGCCCCCCTGCCTGAATGCCGGCTCGGCCGATATAGCCTCGCTGAGTTCATTGTCGGTTACCGTTATGCCTTCGGAAAGCGCCGCATGAGACAACATCTCATTTACGACCATTTCTCCCAATACCTTCATCTCGAGGGCTTTCTTCATGTTGTCATCGAACTTGGCCCCGTAGGTATCTCTTGCGGAATCCTCCGCTCTCTGATATACCTGCCAGTACCGGTCCAGAGGGATCTTTGTGCCGTCCACCGTGGCAACGGTCTGTTCCCCTTTTTCATTGCCATTCCTCCCCACTCCCCAGAAGATGAAGGTAACAATGATCACCACGAAAAGCACATAAAAATATTTGGCGTGTCTGCGCATCTGTTTAAGCATTTTTCTTTCTTTTAATACCTCCCATTGAAATAGTCGGCCAATATGTCCGTATGGTCAAACACAATTGGCGAAGGCAACCCTTCGCGCCTGAACACGGCTGCCTGAAGAGCGTCATCGGCCCCAAGGAGATTTCCCTTTCCCCTTGCGATAAACACGGTGCTTATGGTGTGCCGTCTTGGGTCCCGTTTGGGATCGGAATACGTGTGCATCTGCCTTACAAGTTCCACATCCAGGCCGGTTTCCTCTTTTGCCTCCCTTTTGGCGGCATCCTCCAGGGACTCTTCGTAATCGACAAACCCTCCGGGAAGCGCCCACCCGTGGGGAGGAAATTTCCTCTCCACAAGCACTATGCCTCCCCCGAACTCTATTATAATGTCTACCGTGGGAGCAGGATTTTTATATCCGCCCTGGAAGGACGGGGTTTTTTCGGGGGCCAGTCTGCCTTCCGTCACTCGAAATCGGCCTCCAGTTCCTTTTCAGGAAGAATGGTCGAAATGGCATGTTTATAGATAAGCTGGCTGGTTGAGCCCTTGAGCATTACCACAAAATTATCGAAGCCTTTTATTATGCCCCTCAGCCTTATACCATTGGTAAGATAGATAACGACCGGCACCTTTTCTTTTCTTAACCTGTTCAGGTAAGCGTCCTGAAGAGATTGTGCTTTAATATTGTTATCCGCTCCCATTTCCCTCCCCCATCTTTCACCCTTTGAAAATCCAGGGTTTTTTCTTTTTGTATTTTTATTGTAAATCTTAATTTTTTTTACCGCAAGGGCGGCGCTATTTCAAATTGAATGCCGTTCTGTTATATTAGGTTTAAGGCGTTTTGGGTTTTGGCCTTATTTTTATTGTAATGTTTATCTGTGCGCTGACTTTTTTTATATTTGTTTTCTTTTTCCCTTCCCATGCCTTCGCCTGGGGGCCGCTCACCCATATATACCTGGGGACAGAAGTCTTCCTTACCGGCGCAACGGCCTTGCCCGGGACGGCCTATGCCGTAATAAAAAAGTTCAGGCAGGATTACCTGTACGGAAACATAATGGCGGACATAATATTCGCTAAAAAATACCTCCCCAAAGAGAAAAACCCTCATAACTGGGACGTGGCCTTCGAACTGCTGGAGGACGCCAGAACCGAACCCGAGAAAGCCTTCGGCCTGGGTTATCTGAGCCACCTGGCGGCGGACACGGTCGCCCATTCCATTCTGACCAAGGGGAAAAAGAACATAGGCCATACTTATATAGAGATGAGGGCCGACAGCCTGATAGACAGGCATTACTGGATGATGGCCATGAGCATAGACAGGAAGGTCCAAAGAAGGGGAGACGTCCTGGTGGAGAGATGTCTTGAGAGCCCGCTCTTTTCCTTTAAAACAAACAAAAGGATATTTAAAGGTATTGTGCTTTTTTCGGGTTTGAGCGGCAGGGGACAGCTGCGCCCTTTTCCCGCTTTAGACATTTCGTTTAACAGCAGAAGGATAGGAAAACTTCATGAAGAATCCCTTTTCAGGATAGTCGATGTGCTGGAGAAAGGCAGGAATTCAAAAGTCCTGAAGAAAGACCCTACAGGCGGCATCCTTTTAACATAAAAATCCCACCCCTCTCCATTTTTCAGACCCGGCAAACTCGTCCGCTGCGCTTTAGCGGATACTGTCTTTAAGCGCCTTGCCCGCTGTAAATTTGGGTATCTTCATCGCGGGTATTTTTATTTCTGTACCGGTGCGCGGGTTGCGGCCCTTTCTTGCCTTACGCTTGCTTACCGAGAATGTCCCGAAGCCTATCAAAGTGACCTTCTGCCCCTTCTTGAGCGCCATTTTGACGCCTTCGAGGGTAGCATCCAGCGCCCTTCCGGCATCCGCCTTGGAAAGCCCCGCCTGAGATGATATCTTTTCTACGAGTTCCGTTTTTGTCATCAATGCCCCCTTTTAGTTTTTTGATTTTTCTTTTTCTTCACCCGCCAACGCGGGAATTCCTTGCTGGTTTGCGGTAATTCCGCGTCAAAGCCGCTGAATTACGCGCTCGTCCACCCCAAAGCGGTAATAAACTAACAGGAAGAAAATGGCTTTGTCAAGGACAAATTCAGGGCCGCTGCCCGCCGAAACCCGCTACTAGCAAGGGTTTGCTCATTGACAGTCCGCAAACCAACTCTTTAAAATGTATCCCGTGGGGACGGCGAATCAAAAGCGGTAAAAACCATTTTTATGGCCTTTTGGGTTTTTTGTTTTCAATTCCGTCTGAAAAAAATTTTTAAATTTATGAAAAAGGAATCCTGAATGGAAATGAAAGAGAAGATACTGAGCGTGTTCGATGAAAGCGCGCAGATCAAGATAAAATTCGCCAAAGAAAACGTCCCCCTGATCGAGGAGGTGTCCCGGATGATCGCGGAGTCCTTCAGCATGGGTAAAAAGCTCCTGCTCTTTGGAAACGGAGGGAGTTCCACCGACGCCTCCCATATCGCCGCGGAATTCGCAAACAGGCTCAAAATGGAAAGGCCGCCTCTACCGGCGCTGGCGCTCAATACGGACATGGCCGTGATCACTGCTATAGCCAATGATTACGATTTCTCCGAAATATACGCAAAACAGATAAAGGCCCTGGCCGAGGAGGGCGATGTGATAATGGCCATCTCTACGAGCGGCGGTTCCCCGAACATCCTTAAAGCCATGGATGTGGCCAAGAAAAAGAAGTTAAGGACCGTGGCGCTTACGGGCCTTAAGGGGGTGAAGTTCGCTTCAAAGGCGGAGTACGCCTTTGTCGTGCCCTCTTCCGAAACGGCCAGGATACAGGAAACCCATATAACCCTGGGGCATATCCTTTGCCAGATGGTCGAGGAGATACTCTTTGAAGCGCCTCGCAAGCGCAAATAGGCCGGAGCAAAAGGGAAAAATTCCCGCCGATACCGCGGAACTGGTGCTGGGCATCGACCCGGGCAGCATTTACTGCGGATATGGGGTTGTCAGGAAGGCAAGGGACAACAGCTGTCTTTATGTCACTTCCGGAAGGATAGGCATGACCAAATCCGCTTCGCTGGAATACCGCCTGATGGAGCTTTTCGAAGGTCTAAGCGGCCTGGTCAAGGAATTTTCCCTGCAAGCGGGGGCCGTGGAGAAGATATTTTTTGCCAAGAACGTCCGGGCGGCTCTAAGCCTTGGCCATGCCAGGGGTATCGCCCTTCTGGCGCTCGCAAACGGGGGCATTCCTGTCTACGAGTACAGCGCGCTTGAGGTAAAAAAAGCGGTAACGGGCTACGGAAGGGCTGAAAAATCACAGGTCCAGGACATGATAAAAAGGCTGCTGGGATTGAACTTTTGTCCAAGCACGGATGGCGCGGACGCACTGGCGCTTGCGTTTTGTCACGTTAACAAGCAGGAATTCACATCCACTTGCGGCAGAAGCGCCGAGCAGGCGAATAATAAAACTAATGGGAATTCCCCTCTTGTTAGGGATTAAAGGGGTTTTTGTGAAATGATAGGCACCCTGAGAGGCAGGCTTTTAAGCAAGCGTCCCACAGAGATAATAGTGGATGTACAGGGCGTGGGCTACGAGGTGTTCGTGCCGGGCAGCGCCATTTCCGGGCTCCCCGAACAAGGGGTGGACGTCTTTCTCCATATCCACACCCATGTAAAGGAAGACAGCATAAGGCTCTATGGGTTTCCTTCCCAGCATGAAAAACAGGTGTTTGCGACCTTGCTGAATGTAAACGGCGTGGGGCCAAGGCTTGCCCTGAACATCCTTTCCAGCCTCCCTGGCGATAGTTTCAGGCAGGCAGTTGAAAGCGAGGACACGGCGGCGCTCTCGAAGGTGCCCGGGATCGGGAAAAAGACCGCCGCCCGGATAATTCTTGAACTCAGACAGAAGCTGCCCTCCATAACCGAAGGCCAAAAGGACGCGGTATTCGAAGACGCGCTTTCCGCTCTTGTTAACCTGGGTTACAAGAAAGCCGAGGCCCAAAGGGCGCTGGAAAAGACAGGGAAAGACAAAAAAGTTAAAAAAGACGAAGATGAGAAAGAAGGCATAGAAGAGCTGCTTAAAGGGGCGCTGAAGGAGCTGACTGGCCATTGAGCATGAAAGAGATCAATCAAAATGAGACTTGAAGACGGAGAAAATCCTTTAGACCCCCTGCCTAAACCGGAAGAAAGCGTCCTGGACATAACCTTGAGGCCCAGGAGCTTTGAGGAATTTATCGGGCAGGACAAGCTGAAGGAAAATTTAAGGGTTTATATCGAGGCGGCCAAGGCCAGGGGCGAATCTCTGGACCATGTGCTCTTCTCCGGCCCGCCCGGTCTGGGCAAGACGACCCTCGCCCATATCATCGCGGCTGAGCTTGGAGTCAACATAAAAAGCACATCCGGCCCCGTCCTTGAGCGCCCCGGAGACCTGGCCGCGATCCTTACGAACCTTTCGGAATTCGATATCCTGTTTGTGGATGAGATACACAGGCTTCCAAGAATGGTGGAAGAAGTGCTTTATCCGGCCATGGAGGACTACCAGTTGGATATCATCATAGGGCAGGGGCCAAGCGCAAGGACCCTCAAGCTGAACCTGCCGCACTTTACGCTTGTCGGCGCAACCACGAGGACCGGCCTATTGACTTCTCCTCTCAGGGACCGCTTCGGTATCGTCAGCAGGCTTCAGTTCTACGGCCCCGGACACCTGGAAAAAATAATAATGCGCTCCTCCGGTATCCTTGGGACCGCCATAACGGATGAGGCTGCAGGCGAGATAGCGTTCCGCTCCAGAGGCACCCCCCGGATAGCCAACAGGCTTCTAAAACGGGTGCGTGACTTTGCTCAGGTAAAAGGAAGCGGTATAATTGATATGGAAAGCGCAAGGACAGGGCTTGACGCCCTTGAAGTCGATGAAAAAGGGCTTGACGATATGGACAGAAAGCTCCTGCTTGCGATAATAGAGAAGTTCCGTGGCGGCCCGGTCGGTATTGAGACTCTTTCGGCAGCCATCCGGGAGGAAAAGGACACCCTGGAGGAAGTCTGCGAGCCTTTCCTCATCCAGGAGGGTCTGGTGGATAGGACCCCAAGGGGCAGGATGGCCACCAAGGCGGCTTACGAGCACCTTGGAGTAAAAATCCCGAAAGGACTTTTTGATTTTTGATTTTTTCATTTTTTGAAATTTAAAAGGAAAAGGCCCGATCTGAAAATGGACAAAGACGAACTGAGAGGCTTTTGCAAAACTGAATTTGACAAGCTCAAGACCCTTGCAAATATGCTTTCCTCTTTTTGCTCGGACGATAAAACAACCTATGACCTGAAAGAGACAGCGGCCATGGGGGCCTTTCTTTTCAGTGTTTATCAGGGAGTGGAGCGCGTGCTCGAACAGCTCCTTATCTTTGATGCCCTGGGCCCGGTCCAGGCGGGAAACGGGCGCTCGGAAATAATCCTTAAAAAAGCCCTCGAGCTTGGCATTGTTCCGCCGGAGCTTAACCCGTCTCTGACGGGGTATCTGGCGTTCAGGGAATTTTTCAGCCGTTCGTATGTAACGGACCTCAATTCACAGAAGATATGCGGGCTGGCCCGCAACTGCGAGGAGACCGTCTTACGGCTTGAAAAAGAAGTTTTTGAGTATATAGATACGGTCTAAACGGAAAAAATGAAACTGGTCACGGCAATCGTAAGGACCATATCCGCTCAAAAAGTGGCGGACGCCCTGAAGCAATGCTGCGTTTCAGGCGTGACCTACTCCGAAGTGAAGGGCATCGGGGAGCAGATCGAGATAGACAAGCCCTACACGATCCATAGCAAGCTTGAGATCGTGGTCAGTGACGAAAACGTAGACAGCGTTGTAAATGCCCTTGTTGAACTCACGCACATGGGCCTGCCCGGCGACGGGCTCATCACTGTAAGCCCGCTGGATTACCAGGTGGAGATAAGGACGAAGAAAAAATCGGTTTAATCAAGCCGCCCTGCCGCTATCCTCTTTGCCATCTCCCGCTGTATGTCATCGGTGTCCGAATATGTAAGCACACGGTTTTTTACGCGCGGGATTACGTAAGGGTTCCCGAATGAAAGCCATGGCGCATCAGAAGCAGAATATTTTCCTATATTCTCTTTAAGAGCCGGGGTTGGCGGCTTCCATGCCTCTGGCGTTGAATGGACGGCCAGAAGCAGATTGCCCTCCGGACGTTTTTTTGCATCCCTGCCGGGGTTTACTATCACTTTTATCCCTGGCGCCAGCTCTTCAAGAGTTTTCGTAAAAGGCAAAAGCTTCTGAGGATTGTCTGAAAGCACTATAACGGAAAGCCCGAAGGTCTCGATCTTGCGGACCTGCCCTTCCAATTTTATCGCCTTAAACGCGATCTGTTTCGAAAGCTCCCCGCATGACTCGAAATCAGGCTCTTCCGGGGCAGGCAACGATAATAGCGCCATCCTTTTTTCTCTTAAAAGCCCGGCATCCGCCTTCTTTTTTGATTTTTTTGATAAGAGGTATCCGGCTGTTTTGTCAGGATCTAGCGGATGAAGCAGGATATTTGCGCCCGCCTCCAGGGCGAGGCCCGCCGCCTGTTCCTCTTTCATTCCTGTGCCTGCCATATTGAGGGCATCGGTCACGACAAGCCCCTTGAAGCCCAACTGCTCCCGCAGGTATCCAATGGCCTTTTTGGACATGGTCGCGGGGAGCCCCGACGGGTCTATAAGCGGGATTTTCAAATGGCCGGTCATTATTGCGGACACCCCTGCCCGTATCGCGGCCCTGAAGGGTTTTAATTCGAACTCTTCCAGGGCCTTGAAATCTTTTTCGACCACCGGCATTGCCGAATGGGAATCCTCATGGGTGTCCCCGTGCCCCGGATAATGCTTGCCGCAGGCATAAACGCCCTGCTTCTCTATCTCTTCGATCATCAGAACGCCAAGCCGTGATACGGTCTCCGGCTCCTCTCTAAAAGCACGGGTGGCGATTATTGGGTTTTCCGGGTTTGAATTTATATCGAGCACGGGGGCAAATATCATATTTATCCCAGCCCACCGGGCCTGGGCGGCCAGACATGAAAATGTCCGCCTTAATGTATCTTCCCCGATACCTGCTTCATAAGCCGACCCGATGGCCATGGCGGAGGGAAGCACAGTGCCGCCCTTGACCTGCTGCCCCAGCCCGCGCTCAAGATCGGAGGCTATTATGAGCGGCATGGAGACCAGTCTCGTAGAGGCCCGCCTCTGAAGCTCCGTCAGACCGGCCTTTACCGCCTCCAGCTTTCCGCCAAAAAGTATGAACCCGGCAACCCCCTTATCGACCAAAGCGGCATAGCGCGACAGGCCTTTTTCTTTTTCAAGATCGGCTCCCTCCATGCGGGGAAGCAGGAATTCAAAGGGGGTTTGTGTCATTCATTATATTACCCGAAGCGGAACATATTAGAACCTATTTGAGATAGGTTCTAGTCCCAGTTTGCTAATTCGCCAAAAACACCCCATAATAATTGAAACGCTTTATCCATATCAGGACACATTTTTTCTGACCGGAAGGAGACGATTTCTCAGGTTCCATGGGAATATTCAATAAGCTTAAAAAAGGACTGGAGAAGACCAGGACCGCTCTGGTGGGCGGTATAGACGTGATCTTTTCAGGGGGCAAGCCGCTCACCGAAGAAAGCCTTGAGGAGCTGGAAGAGCTTCTTATCACCTCTGATATAGGGGTCAAGACCGCATCCGGCATAGTCCAATCCCTGAATGAAAAAAAAGGCGAGATAAAGAAGGCCGGTTCTCCAAGGGAATTTTTGAAAACGGAGATGACAAACCTGCTTGGAAGACCGGAACCGCTTGTGGTCTTCGGCGACAAGCCTTTCGTTATCCTCACAATAGGCGTAAACGGGGCGGGCAAGACCACGACCATAGGGAAGCTTGCCTCACGTTTCATGCAGGAAGGCCGCTCCGTGATGCTGGCCGCCGGGGATACCTTCAGGGCTGCCGCAATCGAGCAGTTGGAGATCTGGGCGCAGAGGAGCGGAGCGCAATTAATTAAACAGCAGGCTGGCGGTGACCCGGCCGCAGTTGCCTTCGATGCCGTAGAAGCGGCAAAAAAACGGGGCGTGGACGTCGTTATTGTGGACACCGCGGGCAGGCTTCATACGAAAACGCCGCTTATGGAGGAGCTTAAAAAAGTCCACAGGGTAATTCAAAAGGCCATGCCGGACGCCCCACAGGAGACCCTGCTTGTAGTCGATGCCACAAACGGACAGAACGCCTTAAGGCAAGCGGAGCTTTTCAACCAGGCAATAGCCGTCACCGGCATCGCCCTTACAAAGCTGGACGGCACCGCAAAAGGCGGGATAGTCTTTACCATTAAGCGCGAGCTTGGCATCCCCATAAAGCTCATCGGCATCGGAGAGGCGGTCGATGATCTCAGGGATTTCGATCCAAAGGATTTTATAGACGCGCTTTTCGGGTAAAAGCAGGGACTCTTAATGGCATGGACGACTTTTTGACATGCCCGCGCCAAGCTGCAATAGTATTTACGGCACCAGGCCGGGAAAGGGTATCGCCTCTTTTGCCCTATGGATGAACAGGCGCATTTTCTCGTGGTCTTTGATCCCCTTCTCAAGCTCCACTCCGCTTGAGACGTCCACCCCGTAGGGTTTCACCATCAATATCGCCTGGGCCACGTTGTCCGGGGTAAGACCGCCCGCCAGTATTATCCTGACGCCGGTCACTTTTGCGTCCAGCGCAATGGACCAGTTGAATATCTGCCCCGTACCCCCGGGAGCCTCAGGCGTGTAAGTGTCCAGCAGGAAAGCCCCTACCTTATACTCTTTCATGGGTTCGAGGTCGGTCAGCTCCTTTACCCTGATAGCTTTTATGGTCCTTTTGGGGATAATACAGGCTTCAGGCGGCTCATTACCATGGAATTGGGCGGCATCCAGCCCCGCCTGCTCCATTATCCGCTCTATGCGTTTTTTTTCTTCATCGACAAAGACGCCGACAGTGGCCACGAACGGTGGGATGCGGGAAATGATCTCCCCGGCTTTCTCCGGCGATATGTACCGGGGGCTTTTTTTGTAAAAAACGAAACCCAGGGCGTCCGCCCCGAACTCCGCCGCGGCAAGGGCATCATCATAATTTGTTATTCCGCAGATTTTGACCTTTACCAATTTTTTTCTACCCCCATCAGCTCGTTTATCTTTCCCGCGATATCGGCGGACTTCATGAAAATCGTGCCTGCCAGGATGGCGTCCACCCCTGCCTCTTCAAGACGGCCCACGTGGGCCCTTTCGCCTATACCGCTTTCGGATACCACGACTTTGCCGCCGGGGAGTTCCCGTTTAAGTCTAAACGTGGTCTCAAGGTCCATTTTAAGCGTATCAAGGTTTCTGTTGTTTATGCCGATTACCGGGACATCCAGGCGCAGGGCGGTCTCAAGGTCTGTCATATCGTGTATTTCAAAAAGGACATCCAGGCCAAGCTCTCCAGCCGTGCCGATGAGGTCCTCTGCCTGGTTCTGCGAAATCGCCTTTGCTATAAGCAGTATCGCGTCCGCGCCCGCAGCCCGTGCCTCATAGACCTGATAAGGGTCAAAAATGAAATCCTTCCTCAGCACTGGTTTTTTAGCGGTTTTCTTTACGATTTCGATGTAGGCGAGCGAGCCCTGGAAAAAATCCTCCTCCGTAAGGACGGAAACGGCCGCCGCTTTTTCCCTGTATATGGCCGCGATCTTTTCCGGATCGAAATCGGCCCTGATGAGCCCCAATGACGGGGAGGCCTTCTTGACCTCCGCGATAAGGTTTATGCCATCTTTCCTTTTTATTGCCCCCATGAAATCCAGGGTATCCGGCAAGTCCCCGATACGGGACTTTATTTCTCCGGCGGGGCGGCGCACTTTTTCCGCCGAAAGCCTTTCCTTTCGCCGGCTCAGTATCTCATCCAGTATGGCCATGCATCAATTTTACCATAGGGGGCCTGCCTCCTTCGCCTGATTCAGGCCGGAGGCAGAGGCATATAAACCGAAATGGGTTATTGTCATTTACAATCGGACAATGATATTATGTGCGTAGCCTGGTTCTGGCGGCTTTTTATTAAAAAATGAGGGAATGATTTCCCGGTTTAATGAAACCTTCCGATAAGATAAATGGCAAGGCCGTCCCAGGGGACGCGGATGCAGCCGATATAGCCCTCCACGAAGCGGAAACAAAATACAAATTATTATTTGAGCAGTCCCCATATGGCATTGTGGTCAATGACATACAGGGGAACATTCTCGATTTTAATGAAAAAGCGCACAATGACCTTGGGTATACCAGGGCAGAATTCGCGAAACTTTCGATCTCCGATCTCGACCCGTTCGAGTCATCCGAGGATGTACGCGCCCGGATAGATTCCATATTGAAGGAAGGCGGATTGTCCGGGTTCGAGGTAAAGCATCGGGCTAAAAATGGAGAGTTAAGAGACGTCTATGTTATAACCAAGTCCTTTGTTTTATCGGGACAGACCGTTTTCCATTCGATCTGGCGCGATACTACGGAATGTAAAAAAACAGAGGAGACTCTGCGGAAGTTTGCCGATATCGTGCAGCACACCAGGACCGGCATAACGATAGGGGCTGAAGACGGTACCTTGGGGTTAATGAACCCGGCCTTTGCCGAAATGCACGGCTATACGGTCGATGAGCTTTACGGCAGGCCTATTACAGATGTATATGCTCCTCAAGTCCGGGCCCTGGTTCCGGAATACGCCGGTATTGTCCATCAGAAGGGATATTACAAATATGAGACACTTCGCCTCCGCAAGGACGGTTCTGTTTTTCCCGCAGAGGTCGAAGCTTATTCCATAAAGGATGAAGAAGGAAAGGTGCTTTACCGTGTCGCCAATGTCCAGGACATTACCGGGCGCAAGCAGATAAAAGCCTATCTTCGCAAAGAGGCGGAACGGGGCGGAATCCTCCTGGAGATGTATGAAAAGGCCGCCCACCTGACGGAAAAAGAGCTTTACGAATATGTTCTTGAGCAGGCGGTGCGTATTACCGGCAGCGAGATCGGGTTTTTCCATGTTGTTTCCGAGGACCAGGTATCCGTTATTTTAACTACATGGGACAGGCATACTCTGAACAGCTGTGCGGCCACGTGCTCGAAACATTATCCGATAGACCAGGCCGGCAATTGGGTCGATTGTGTCCGTCAGGGGCGCCCTGTTGTATATAACGATTACAAGACCTCTCCAAACAGGCAGGGCATGCCGGAAGGACATTTGCCGATCACCCGTTTTATGAGCATCCCGGTGATGGAGCGTGAAAAGATCAGGTTCATTGTCGGTGTGGGGAACAAGTCCCTGGATTACGAGGAAAATGATTTGGTCCAACTCCAGATCGTAGCGAACGAGTTGCAAAAGATCATGATGAGACGGCGCACCCGAGAAGCGCTCCGGCGAAGCGAGGAGTTCATAAGGACCATCCTGGACACTGTAGATGAAGGTTTCCTTGTGGTCGACAGGGATTTCAGGATAATTACGGCAAACAGGACTTATTGCGACTGGAGCAATCGCGACAGCCGGTCCATTGCAGGCAGATTTTGTTACGAGGTTTCACATAAAGCGCAGCGGCCATGCCATGAGCAAGGGGAAGACTGCGCGGTAAAACGAGTATTCGAAACAGGGGAACCCTGCAAGGCCATGCACAAGCATCAGGACTCCAAAGGAAATATATTGTATGTTGAAACGAAGGCATTTCCCTTGAGAGACGCATCGGGCGCCGTGGTCTCGGTTATCGAGACGGTCCATAACATTACGGAACGGCGCCTGCTTGAGGAAGAACAGCTCAAATCCCAGAAGCTTGAAGCTATCGGCACATTGGCGGGAGGCATCGCCCATGATTTCAGGAATCTCCTGCAAGGCGTATTCGGGTATATATCTCTGGCAAAGATGGAAATGGACAGGCAGGGGAAATCTTTTTCCGGCCTTGAGCAGGCGGAAAAGGCTCTCAATCTATCCATAAATCTGACCAGCCAGCTCCTGACATTTTCAAAAGGCGGCAAACCGGTAAAGAGAAGAACAGATATTTTGCCGGTAATTGAAAACTCGGCAAAATTTGCCCTGAGCGGCTCCCGCTCCTGTTACCGGCTGACTCACGATGAAGAGCTTTGGAGCATCGAGGCCGATGAAGGACAGATCGCGCAGGTGGTCCAGAATATAGTGCTGAATGCCAAAGAGGCAATGCCGGACGGCGAAGCAGTAAACATTTCCGTAAGGAACGTGACATCTCGCCATCCCCATTTTCCTGACAAACCCGGAATGGGGGAAAATCTGTCCTCCACGGACGGGAAATTCATCTCCATAACCATTGTGGATTCCGGAATGGGAATACCGCAGCAAAACATCTCAAGGATATTCGACCCTTACTTTACGACCAAGCAAAAAGGAAGCGGGCTTGGGCTTGCGACCTCATATTCGATCATAAAAAACCACGGCGGGCTGATAGATGTAAGGAGCGGGGAAGGAAAAGGCAGCACGTTTTCCATCTACCTGCCTGCAATCGGGGCCGAAAAGGAGGAATTTCATACGCCTGTTTCCAGGGCCTGCAGGAAAGCGAGAGTGCTTGTAATGGATGACGAGGAGATGGTCCGGATGGTCGCCGCAAAGATGCTGGAGTCCATCGGCCACGAGGCGGTATGCACGGAAAACGGGGAACAGGCGATAGAGAAACTCAAACAGGCTGTCAGCTCCGGAGAATCCTTCGATGTGGCCATTCTCGACCTGACGGTAAAAGGCGGGATGGGAGGAGCGCAGGTTTCCGTAAAGCTTCGGGAATTGGATACAAACCTCAAAATAATAGTTTCAAGCGGCTACTCGGACAATTCAATAATTTCGAATTACCAGGCCTGCGGGTTTGACGCATCCCTGAGCAAACCTTACAGCATCGAATCCTTAAGCGGCTGCCTCAAGGGCCTGATCGGGAATTAACGAGGGCCGGACCCGTAATTTTTACTTTTTTACCCCGCTCTTCTTTTTCCGCGCCCGGATCTCGAAACGGCAGGCTTTTTCCCATCGTTTTTACCTGCCTTGGCCGGTTTTTCCTTGTAGCCCACCTCGATCATCATCTGTTTCATTTTCTTTATCTTGTCCCTGAGCGCCGCCGCCTTTTCGAACTCCAGTTTCGCGGCCGCCGCTTTCATTTCCTTTTCCAGGGCGGTGAGGGCCTTCTCGCTTAAGGCCTCATATTCCACCTCAGGCTCTTCCTGAACGGTAAAGTAATCCCTCTCATATATGCTGCTCAGGATGTCCTTTATTTTCGATTTTATAGTCTGCGGCACTATACCGTTGGCCCTGTTATATTCCTCCTGAATGTGCCGTCTTCTTTCCGTCTCATCGATGGCCTTCTGCATCGAGGCGGTCATGCGGTCGGCATACAAAATGACCTTGCCGTTCAAATTCCTCGCTGCCCTGCCCGACGTCTGAATGAGAGAGCGGGCAGAACGCAAAAACCCTTCCTTGTCCGCGTCCATGATGGCAACCAGCGAGACCTCCGGCAGGTCAAGCCCTTCCCTCAGGAGGTTTACGCCTATGAGGACATCGAAAATTCCCATCCGGAGGTCCCTCAGTATCTGGATCCGTTCGAGGGTGTCGATATCCGAGTGCAGGTAACGGGCCTTAATGCCCAGTTGGGTGTAGTGGTCGGTCAGGTCTTCGGCCATTTTCTTGGTTAGCGTCGTCACGAGGGTGCGCTCCCCGTTTCCGGTCCGTTTTTTTATCTCGCCAAGCAGATCGTCCACCTGGCCCGATGCGCTCCTCACGGTTATCTCCGGGTCCAGAAGGCCTGTGGGCCTCGCTATCTGCTCAACTATTGCCCCTTGTGATTTCTTCAGCTCGTAATCCGCCGGGGTGGCGGAAACGTAAATGGTCTTTTTCTGCCTGCGCTCGAATTCGGAAAAGGTGAGCGGGCGGTTGTCCAGCGCGGAGGGCAGCCTGAAGCCGAAGTCTATCAGGGTCTGTTTCCTCGACCTGTCGCCTTCGTACATCCCCCCTATCTGCGGCACGGTCGCATGGGATTCGTCTATACACATGATGAAATCATCCGGGAAATAATCCAGAAGCGTGTACGGGGGCTCGCCGGGGAGCCTCGCGGTCAAATGCCTGGAATAGTTCTCGATCCCGTGGCAGTATCCGAACTCTTTCAGCATCTCAAGATCGAAAAGGGTCCTTTGCTCTATTCTTTGCGCCTCGATCTTTTTGCCCATTTTGTTAAAGAGCTGGATGCGTTCACGCAGTTCGTTTTCAATCGCGGTAAGCGCCGGATACAGTCTCTCACGCGGGGTTATCCAGTGGCTGTTAGGGAACAGGGCGAACTTGTCGAAACGCCGGAGCTTGTTGCCAGTAAGCGGATCGAATTCCCAGAGCGCGTCCACATCGTCCCCGAAAAATTCTACCCTCACCGCTTTATCCGATGAAAACGAGGGAAATATCTCGACTATATCTCCTCTTACCCTGAAATGTCCTCTCGTGAACTCAAGCTCCGCGCGGCCATACTGCATCTCCACCAGCCGCTTAAGTATGGCATTTCGTTCCGTGTGCATCCCCTCTTCTAAAACCAGGTGCATGGCCATATAGTCCTCGGGGGAGCCTATACCGTAAATGCAGGAGACGGAGGCGACCACGATGGTGTCGCTTCGCAGCAGGACCGCCCTGGTCGCGGAGTGCCGGAGCCTGTCAATGTCGTCGTTTATGGCGGAGTCTTTTTCTATGTAGGTATCGGATGCGGGCAGATATGCCTCCGGCTGGTAATAGTCGTAATAGCTCACAAAGTACTCCACGCTGTTTTCGGGGAAGAGTTCCTTGAACTCGCCGTATAACTGGGCGGCAAGGGTTTTATTATGAGCGATTACAAGGCAGGGGCGGCCGCTGTTGGCCACCACGTTTGCGATGGTAAACGTCTTTCCGGAGCCCGTGACCCCCAAAAGCACCTGGCTGTCACTACCCTTGCGCAACCCGCTCGTGAGCTGTTCTATTGCTTTTGGCTGGTCTCCGCTGGGCTTGAAGCCGGATATTATCCTGAACCCGTCTGTCCTGCCGGTGGAAAACATTTTCAATCTATACCCCTTTTTATTTTATCAGGAAAGTTGTATCCCCTGCGGGAATCGAATGCAGGGATTTTTTAATTGGTCAGATTCGCTCACTGATCGCTATCCATTGAGCTTCCCTATCGGAAAGCTTATGTAAGGAATTTTCCTTTGCCGTATTCGCTCGCTTTCGCGCTCGCTATCCATTTACTCATCGTATTTTTCGCCATATAATAGCCTTGATGGCTGAAGACATTCTGACCCCGGAAGCGGCTGAAACTCTCAGGGAGGCATTTAAAGGCCTCGTTGAGGATGTCACCCTCCATGTATTCACGAAAAGCGGCATGAATGAAAAATTCAGCAATGCCCTCGTTAACCTTGTGCAAAGTGTTTCCGCCATAGACAAACGGATAAAAGCGCATTTCCATTCCGCGGATGACGATTCCGCAAGGCGGTATGCCGTCGAAAGATATCCCACTCTCCTTATCAGCCCCGAAAAATACGGTATCAGGTATACCGGTTCCCCAATTGGTGAAGAAGGGCGCTCGTTTATCATGGCCATCCTGATGGCCTCCACCGGCCGGGGTTTTTTGACCCCGGAGGCCATTAAAAGAGTTTCAAAACTCAATGAGCCAAGGGCGGTCCGGATATTTGTAAGCCCGACCTGCCCCTACTGCCCCCAGGAGGCAGCTTACGGCATCGCGGCGGCGGTGGAGAAACCGGGGCTGGTCACGGTCGATATAGTCGAGACCTATGAAAACCTGGATCTGGCTGAAAGATATGCGGCGATGTCCGTGCCCAAGACCTATATAAATGATGAGCTGACCGCCTCCTATCTTGAGACCGAAAACGAGTTTGTTTCCTCGCTCCTGGCCGGGCAGGTAGCGGAAAAAGCCGCCGCCGGGGGCCCTTCTGAAGCGCCGGAAAAAGAGGTTATAGATGTGCTGATCGCGGGCGCCGGTCCAGCAGGGCTCACCGCCGCCATCTATGCCGGAAGGAGCGGGCTTAAAAGCATTGTGCTTGAAAGAGGCAACGTAGGCGGCCAGGTCACCATAACCCCTGTTGTGGAGAACTATCCGGGTTTCCAGGCGGTGCCCGGCAGGACCCTTGTGGACATGATGCTGCGCCAGGCGGCCCAATATTCCCGCATCAGGCAGGGAGTGGAGGTGCAGGATGTCAGAAGGACTGACGGCCTTTTCGAGGTCCTGACCAACTCAGGTGTCTTTATAGCAAAGGCGGTCATAATTGCATCGGGTTCCATCTACAGGAAGTTGGGCGTGCCCGGTGAAGACAGGTTCGCCGGAAGAGGTATAAGTTACTGCGCCACCTGCGACGGATACCTCTTCAAGGACGGCAAAACAGTAATTGTGGTTGGCGGCGGAAACACCGCGCTGACCGACGCACTTTACCTTGACGGGCTGGGCGCCCATGTGACCCTCATTCACGCTAAAAAAAGCCTGAGGGCGGAAGACAGGCTCAAGCAGAGCTTTTTCCAGCGGGACTTGCCCACGCTCTGGGAATCGAGAGTGGCCGAGTTCATGGGCGGCGCCAAGCTGGAAAAGATCCGGGTCGAGAGCATTAAGGACAATGCCATAAAAGAAATGAAAGTGGACGGGGCATTCATCGCCATCGGGTATGAACCCTCAAGCGGACTTGCAAAGACAATGGGGCTTGAGCTTGACACAGCAGGTTATATCAAGGTCGATGAGAAGATGAGAACTTCGGTGCCAATGGTCTACGCCGCAGGCGATATCACCGGAGCTGAGAAGCAGATAACTGTGGCCGTCTCGCAGGGCACATTGGCCGCCATAAGCGCCTTCAACGACCTTACCGGCGGCGCTACGCTTTAGGAAAGAAGCGTTACACCCTCTCCTAATCCTCTCCCTTTTTAGGGAGAGGACTTTGGTTTTTGCAAAGCCCTCTCCCTTGGGGGAGAGGGTTGGGCGAGGGGGAAAATCTTTACCTCTCGCGAACCCAGCTTGCGGCGGCCCATTGCAGGACCATATTGACGATGCTTATGACGAGAGCGCCTTTGAAGGCGGCCCAGAAACCCTGCACGTAGAAGCCAAGGTTGAAGCCGCGGGAAAGGTATGCGGTAAGTTCCAGCATGAAAGCGTTAATTACCAATGTGAACAGGCCGAGGGTTAAGACCAGAAAAGGCAGCATGAAGAGTTTTACGAGCGGTTTTATTATGGAGTTCACGAATCCGAATATTATGGCTATGATGAGCATCATCCACCACTTGCCCTCGAAGCGAAGACCGCCTACCAGGTTTACGGCAGCCGCAAGGGACACCGCCGTGACGACTATCCGTAATATAGCGTTAGCCATTAGTTGATGGCTTTGCCGTTTTCTGAAAGCGGGCAGGAGTCGCAGAGGGGATTGTTGGGCCTGCAGAATATTTTGCCTGTTCTTACGATCAGGGCGTGGTATTCATTATATAGTTCAGTGTCCGGTCCCATGTGCGTATGGAAAAGCCGCTGGAAGTCCTCGTATGCGGAGTCCTCGCTGAGTATGCCGTGTCTTGAAAGCATCCGTTTTGTATAGGCGTCTATTACGAAGACCGGCTTGCCTACCGCGTATAGGAGGATGGAATCGGCTGTTTCCTGCCCGATGCCGTTAATGCCCAGGAGTTTTTCGCGGAGAGTCTGCGCGTCTCCGTTTTTCATTCTTTCAATGTTCCCCTGATAGTTCCTCATTAGAAATGAAATGAGGGCCTTTAGCCTGACCGCCTTTACGTTGTAATAGCCCGATGGGCGTATCAGTTCGGCAAGCCTTGGTTCGGACATCCTGTCCATGGCAACGGGGCAGAGCGCGTTTGCTTCCTTGAGGTTTATGATGGCCTTCTCCACGTTGCCCCAGTTTGTGTTCTGGGTCAGCACGGCGCCCACGGCGATCTCAAAAGGGGTTTCTCCGGGCCACCAGTGCTGGGGCCCGAATGAATCGAACAGCCGCGTATAAATGCTTTGAAGTTTCTCTTTCATCAATTTTCGTTTTCTTAAATAAAAGTCTAAAAACCTTATGATATATTATAAACATGCTTGATTCCAGATTTGTACGGGAAAACCCCGAAAAAATAGCCGAAGCCCTCAAAAAACGCAATATGGCAGTTGACCTGGCCCCTTTCATGGAGATCGAGGAGCGAAGGCTCTCGACTATGAGGCGTCTGGATGAGCTAAGGGAAACGCGCAATAGGGTTTCTGAAGAGATATCAAGGCTGAAAAAACAGAAGCAGGACGCCCAGGGTCTCATAGATGAGATGAAAGGCGTTTCTGACGGTATAAAAGAGCTTGAGGAAAGCCAGAGGGCGCTGGATAAAGAGGCCAGGGATTTTTTACTTACTCTTCCCAATATCCCGAATGAGTCAGTTCCTGAAGGCAAAGACGAAACGGGTAACGTGGAGACCAGGCGGTGGGGCGAGCCTAAAAAGTTCGATTTCGAGCCCCTGAACCACTGGGACCTTGGCGAGATGCATGGCATGATGGATTTCGAACGGGCCGCGAAGATCGCGGGTGCCCGGTTTGCTCTCATGAGGGGCATGGGGGCCAGGCTCGAACGGGCGCTCATGAATTACATGCTCGATATGAATACGCAAAAAGGGTACACGGAGGTATTTCCTCCTATCCTCGTAAATGCCGAAAGCATGACCGGCACCGGCCAGCTGCCAAAGTTCGAGGCCGAACTCTTCAAGATAGCCGACCCGGAATTTTATCTGATACCGACTGCCGAAGTGCCGGTGACCAACATCCACAGGGGAGAGATACTGGAAGAGGAAAAACTCCCCGTCTGTTACACCGCCTACACCCCGTGTTTCCGGCGCGAGGCGGGCTCCTACGGAAAAGACACAAGGGGGCTCATAAGGCAGCACCAGTTCAACAAAGTGGAACTGGTGCGGTTTACAAAACCGGAGGACTCCTATGCCGATCTGGAAAAACTCACCGGGGATGCCGAAGACATATTGCGCGGACTTGAATTGCCTTACAGGGTGATGACGCTTTGCACGGGGGACATTGGTTTCTCGTCCGCAAAAACGTATGATCTGGAGGTATGGCTGCCCGGTCAGGATAAATACAGGGAAATATCCTCGTGTTCCAATTTCGAGGATTTCCAGGCCCGGCGGGCGGACATAAGGTTCAGGAGGACCGGCAAAAAAGGCACGGAGTACGTGCACACCCTTAACGGCTCTGGGCTCGCCATCGGGCGCACCCTTGTGGCCGTACTCGAAAATTATCAGCAGATAGACGGCAGCATCCTGAACCCGCCGGTGCTTAGGCCCTATATGGGAAT
>JAKAEG010000237.1 GCA_021819985.1 Nitrospirota bacterium
AAACTGCAGAAGTTGCCTGAACGGATTAAAAAATACTTCAAGCACCCGAGGATAGACTATGCAGCATAGGTTCACTGTTAAATTGCCGGGTTAATAATAGTGAAAATCTGAAAACCGGCAGCCTGCTTGATTAAAAAGTTCCTGGCGTGCTAATTTCAATAAATGGAAAACAGGGACACCTGGATCTTGGCCTTTCTTCTTGGTGTGCTTTGTTTCAACTGGCCCCTGCTTGATATCTTCAGAGATCATTTACCGGTTTATCTCTTTGCGGCCTGGTCCGTATTTATACTGATAATCGCATTACTGGCCGGGAAGTCTTATAAAAATAAAAAGCATAAACCGGGCCCGCCAGAGACCGGCCCCTGATGTTCAAGGAGTGGTTGCTTGTTTCAGTGGTCCTGGCCTATCTGTGCCTCCTTTTTCTTATAGCCTACCTGGCCGAAAAAAGAGAGAAGATGGGCAGGAGCATTGTCTCAAACCCGTATATATACTCCCTCTCTCTTGCCGTATTCTGCAGTTCGTGGACCTTTTACGGAAGCGTTGGCAGGGCGGCGTCCTCCGGCCTGTCTTTTCTTACCATATACCTTGGCCCCACATTAATGATGGCGCTTTCGCCCATTCTGTTAAGAAAGGTGATACGCATATCGAAAGAGAACAGGATCACGAGCATCTCGGATTTTTTAGGAGCAAGATACGGGAATTCTCTTTCGGTGTCGGCTCTTGCGGCATTCATAGCGCTCGTGGGGATAGCGCCTTATCTGGGATTACAGCTGAAGGCCATTATGGAAACCTTTTCCATCCTTGCCGGGCAGAGGGAGGGTTCCTCGCTGGCCGGATGGGTGATCACGCTTGCATTGGGCGTGTTCGCAATTATATTTGGCGCGCGGAAGCTCGATTCTTCTGAAAGGCACGAGGGCCTTGTTTTTGCCGTCGCGTTCGAGTCAATAATAAAACTGGCCGCCTTTCTTGGTGTTGGAATATATGTAAGCTTTTTCCTGTTTGGGGGCGTGTCTGAAATATTCCAGAAAATTGAGGCCTCATCACGTTTCAGTTCACTGGTCTCGTTAGGGAATGGAGGGCAGGGCGGGTACGGCCAATGGGCTTCGCTTCTGGTACTGTCCATGTCGGCCGTTTTTTTCCTGCCCAGGCAGTTCCAGGTCTCCGTTGTAGAGAACTCCGACGATTCGCACCTGTCCAAAGCCGTCTGGCTGTTCCCGCTATATCTCCTTTTGATGAACCTTTTTGTGATGCCCATCGCCTTTGGCGGGCTGCTTGTTTCGGGGGGGAACTCCGCCGGGGCCGATAATTTCGTCCTCACGATACCTCTTGGCCAGGGCAGTAAATATCTAGCTCTTTTTGCGTTCATAGGAGGTTTTTCAGCCGCAACAGGGATGGTGATCGTCGGGTCGGTCGCGATAAGCACGATGGTCATGAATAATCTCGTAATGCCCGCCGTTTACAAACTGGACCGGCTGAAGAGAGTTTTTTCTTTTCCGCTCGTAATCCTTAATCTGAAAAGGCTTGTGATCCTTGGTTTCGTGTTCCTGGGATATGCGTTTGCCGTACACGTGGGAGAGTATTATTCACTGGTCGACATAGGGCTTCAGTCATTTGAAGCAGTGACCATATTCGCGCCCGCTTTTCTTATCGGCCTTTACTGGAAAAGGGGCAACAGGAAAGGCGCCCTGGCCGGTATGTCCACCGGGTTTATCGTCTGGGCCTATACGCTTTTATTGCCGTCCCTGGTGAAGGCCGGGGTAATACATGATTCCGGTCTTTTGTTGCGCATCATTCATTCCGGGCTTTTAAACCCGGAAGCTCTGTTTGGGACCAGGGGGCTTGATAAATGGACCAATTCGCTTTTATGGGAACTCCTCTTTAATACCTTTTTTTATGTATCTTTATCGCTTGCCACAAGCCCCGATGAGAACGATGAAAAACAGGCATTTCTTTTTGTCGAGTCCTGCCCCGCAAAACTGCTGCCCGCCCTTGGCAATTATGGTTTCGAAGACCTGCAGAATATGCTGGGCCAGTATATAGGCCGGGAAGAAGCCATAGAGGCCCTGGACTCTTTTATGCGCGCCAATAAGATGAGCCAGGAACGGCTTGGCTCATTTGAACTTATCCGCCTGAGGGAAGAAGCGAAAAGGGTGCTTTCAGGGACAATGGGCTCCGCCATAGCGAGCATGATAATAGAGCGCAGGGTTGCCGGCACCGAGGAAGAAAAAAGTGAGGTGCTCCAATCCATAAGACAAATTACACGGACCCTCAGACTTTCAAGAAGCGAGCTGGAAGAGGCAAACAGTGAGTTGTGCATGCTCAAGGAATTCAGCGAGAACATCCTGGAGAGCCTTCCTCTTGGAGTGGCAACTCTTGACGGGTCCCTCCGGGTGAAATACTGGAACCGGGCAATGGAAAAGATCACCGGGACTCCAAAAACAGAGGTGATGGAGAAAGAGGCCAGCCGGATACTTACCTGTATTGGTCAGGATATCTTCAATATGGCAAACGCCGGGAAAGAGATAGTCTGCCGAACCGGGGAGAAGACTTTGAACGGGTATTGTAGCGCGCTTAAAGGCGGACAGGCAGGATATGTTGCCGTTTTTGAGGATATAACTGAAAAAAAACGCATAGAAGAAGAACTGTTCAGGGCCACAAAGCATGCAAGCCTCGGGAGGCTCGCGGCCGGAGTGTCGCATGAAATAGGCAATCCGCTGGCCTCGATCTCGTCTCTTGTGCAGGAATTGATAGAAGAAGACCTGTCCACAGCCCAAGGGGCCGCTTTCGCGAAGGATTCAATGGCCACCATCAACAGGCATATAGAGAGGATCGCGCGCATAGTCCGCAGCCTGGGCGATTTCGCCAGAATCTATCCACGGCAGAAGACAACTACGGATATCAGGGAGATACTTGAAAACACGCTTGCCCTTATAAGATACGATAAGGGTTTCAGGAACATAGAACTGGATTTGAAGATCGATGAGCTGCCGGCGCTTACACTGGACCCGGACCAGATGCAGCAGGTCTTCCTGAATCTCATATTGAACGCGCGGGACGCCATGCCCAGGGGAGGCAGGCTTGAAATAAGAATTGGCGTTTTGGACGGCCACGTTCAGATGTCCTTTTCCGATACGGGAGAAGGCATGGACGAAACGCTGCGGGAAAAGGTGTTCGAGCCTTTCTTCACAACGAAAAGCACCGCCGCAGGGTTTTTGTTTTTTCCCGGGGAGAGAGAGCCTGGCAGCGCTGGCGGGCACCCGTCTGGCGAGCGCGGGGGCACAGGGCTGGGTCTGAGCATCTGTTACAGCATAATAAAGGACCACGGGGGCAGCATAGAGGTTGAATCTGCAAAAGGTGAAGGGACCAGGTTTATAATAAAAATCCCTGTGGGACAATAGATTTTTAAAAAAATTAAATTAAATTAAATTAAAAATGGCAAAACGTATGCTCATAGTGGAAGACGAGGAGACGCTCAGGGGATCTATCCGGCGGCTTTTTGTGAAGAACGGGTTCGATACGGACACGGCGGGTTCGGCCGAGGAGGCCTTCGAGGCCGCAAAATCCGGCATGTATGACGTCATAATTACGGACATAATACTTCCCGGCATGGACGGAGTGGAGATGATATCCAGGCTCCGTGAACAGGTTGCCGACCAGATATTCATTGTAATGACCGCTTATGCCTCTCTTGAAACCGCCTTGAAAGCCCTCAGGGCCGGCGCGTACGATTACATAACAAAGCCTGTAATACACGAGGAAATAAAACGGGTGGTCGAAAACGCGTTAAGGCAAAAGACCCTCCAGATGGAAAACCTCCTCCTTAAAAAACAGATACGAAATAGGGACCCCGATGGCATCATAGGGGAAAGCGCCCAAATAAAGGCGATAACGGGCAAAATAGCCAAAATAGCCGGAGCCAGAAGCAGCGTGCTCATACTTGGGGAGACCGGCACCGGCAAGGAACTGGTTGCCAGGGCCATCCATTTTGGAAGCTCACGGGGTGAAAGACCTTTTATTCCCATAAACTGCGGGGCCATTCCGGAAAACCTGCTTGAGTCCGAACTCTTTGGCCACGTGAAGGGCGCATTCACAGGTGCGGTCAGCGCCAAAAAAGGACTGCTGGAGGTCGCAGACGGCGGGACGGTTTTTCTTGACGAGATAGGGGACATGGGGCTGGGGCTTCAATCAAAACTCCTCCGGGCACTGGAGGACCAGGAGATTAGGCCCGTTGGGGGCACGCATAGTTTACGGGTGGACCTGCGGTTTATAACCGCCACGAACAAGGACATAGAGCGTGCGGCCCGTGAGGGCCATTTCAGGGAGGACCTCCTGTACAGGATAAACGTGATCACGATCAAGATGCCGCCTTTAAGGCAGCGGCGCGAGGACATAAAACCTTTGGCCCGCTATTTCATGGAAAGGTTATCGGACGATATCGGTAAACGGGTAAAGAGCATAACCCCCGAGGCGCTTTCCATACTTGAAAATTATGACTGGCCCGGCAACGTGAGGGAGCTTCAAAATATAATAGAAAGATCGCTTTTGCTGGCCGACTCTGATGTGATAGGACCGGAATGCCTGCCCGACAATATATGGCGGGACGAGCCGGTTTTGGAAGGGTCTGTAACCAGCGGGCATAGCATCGAGGATTATACCAGGCAGTTCATCCTGCATTATCAGCAGAGCCACACCGAGCAGTCCATCGCCGGTATGCTCGGCATTACGCGCAAATCCCTGTGGGAAAAGCGGAAACGCTGGGGACTTTCAAGGCCGGAGTAATCAGGAATGCGGGCCTGTTGAATCCGTCTACCGCACAGCGCAAAACTAACCCGACGGTGTGGACTCCGGCTAAAAGTCCGCAGCAGAAAAAAGAGTACATTTGTGGGCAATTTCCGGAAGAATCAATTTTTTGAAAGTCCCCTCTTGGGAGGGGTTCGGGGGTGAATTGTAGGGGCGGGGCTTGCTCCGCCCGCCTTTTGACTTTGCCGTCACTTCGTGCCACGACACGGAATCCAGCGACTTTACTTCTCAGTGGATATCAGGAAAACGGTCGCTGTCCCTATTTTCCCTAAAAGCGGGGTTTTTAATTTGAACAAAAAAGACAAAAAGGGGGCTTTTTAGAAAAATTTAATCAGGCAACTTTGAGGATTATCTTGCCCATGGACCGCCGCCCCTCAAGCACTAGTACTACTGTGTCATAAAATTATGTTATAATTTCGAGGCGTTAAATCTTTTGTGGAGGGACAAAGGATGGCAAAGCGTCTCGATATGGAAAGGGCCTTCAGGCA
>JAKAEG010000238.1 GCA_021819985.1 Nitrospirota bacterium
AGACTACCAGGTCGATAGGCTGGAGGTATAAGCACAGTAATGTGTTCAGCCGACCAGTACTAATAGACCGTGTGGCTTGACCCATTTATCACTTCCCCCGTCTTCAAATCCCCCGTTCTTCATATGAAATTCAAAAAAAACAAGTAAAATTGCGCAAATTGGGGTGCAAATCCTTTTGTTTTCTGCTATGATTACTATGGCGGAAATTCTCTTAAACAACCGGGGTGCTTAATTTTGAAAGAAAAAGATATTTTTGAAGAAATTATCGACATGGGCAAGAGGCGGGGGGTTCTCACCTATGACGAAATCAATGAAGCGCTGCCCTCCGAATATTTCTCTCCGGACGAGATAGAAGAGCTGATGGACCTCCTTCAGGACATGGGCGTGAAGGTGGTGGACTACGAGGAAGGGGCCATTGAGGAGATCGAGCCCGAAGAGGTGGAGGTTGAGGAGTACGAGAAAACCGAGGACCTTGTTCAGGCCTATTTTCATTCGATGGGCAACATCTCCATCCTTACAAAGGATGAGGAGACCGAGCTTGCCAAAAAACTGGAGCAGGGCAAACTGATTATTAAAGAGATCGTCAGCACTCTGCCCATGTTCAAGCGGATAGAGTCCTCCATAGACCTGGAAGAAGAAGGCATAACGGAAGAGGAAAGGGCCGAAGAGGCTATCAGAAAAACAATGGCCAGGCTTGAGGAACTGCTGGAAAAAATATTCGAGACGGACCGCAAACTGGGCAGGCATAAGAGCCTCAAAGACTTGAAAAAAACCGTAAAGGAAAAAAGCCAGAAGGGCGTCACAAGCAAAAAACTGGAACTGCTGGCCAAGGACGTGCAGCAGGAATATAAAAAGATAGAGGCCGAGATCGGGGTTAAGATGGAAACGCTGCGGATCCACTGGGACCGCCTGCAGAAGGCAAATACCCTTGTGCGTGAGGCCAAGAACGAGCTTATTACCAGGAACCTGAGGCTGGTTGTTAATATTGCTAAGAATTACGTTGGCAGGGGCCTGCCTCTGCTGGATCTTATACAGGAAGGCAACATAGGTCTGATGAAGGCCGTCGACAAATTCAAGTATGAGAAGGGCTTCAAGTTTTCCACCTATGCCACGTGGTGGATACGCCAAGCCATAACCCGAGCCCTTATAGACCAGACCAAGACTATCAGGGTGCCTGTGCACATGATGGAGTTTTACAACCGGGTGACCAAGGCCTCTAGGGAGCTTACGCACCAGCTTGGGCGCGAACCTTCCAATGAGGAATTAGCTGCAAAGCTTGTTGTTCCGGTGAGAAAGGTGGACGAGGTGTTCAGGGCCATTCAGGATCCTATTGCCCTCCAGACGCCTATTGGTGACGAGGACACCGAACTGGAGGACTTTATCGGTGACAAGAACAGCCCGTCTCCTTATGTGGACGCCGAAAAATCGGAGATATCGGAGCAGATACAGGGAATCCTTAAGACGCTTACCCCAAAAGAAGAAAAAGTAATCCGGATGCGTTTTGGCATCGGAACGGACCGTGACCATACTCTTGAAGAGGTTGGCAGGTATCTCTCTATCACCCGCGAAAGGGTGCGCCAGATAGAGGCCAAGGCGTTACGCAAACTGAAGCACCCCAGCCGCCTGAGGGCTTTAAAGAACCTGGGCTAAAAAAGACGGTAATTCAAGCCCCCAAAAGACAATTGTTTTTGGGGGCTTTTGATTTACAATATGGACGATTAGGGAATCGCTTTTTGTTTTATTCTTGTCCGCCCTCCGCTTGCGCCGCTCTGTTTAATGCGCACAGGACTGCCTTGAAAGAGGCCACGTCTATATTGGGATCGATCCCAGCGCCCCAATAATCTTCATGCTCCTTGTCTTCTATTTTTATATATGCGGCACCCTTTGCGCAGGCGCCTTTATCAAGTGCTTGCTCGTGATCTGTTAATCGGCGTGCAAAACTGACCCGCCTCAGCATATTCTGCATTCTCTCTGTAGTTCATTACAGAGGGGAGCCAAAGAAAGGGGATGCTGATAGTGGAGACGATTCGTAAGATTCGAGTAGCGCATCACAGGGATGGGAAGTCAATCGGGCAGATAGCCCGGGATTTTAACCTATCCAGAAACACCATAAAGAAGGTAATCCGGGGGAATTCCACGGAATTTACTTATGACCGCAAGATCCAACCCCTGCCGGAATTAGGACTTTTTGAGGGGTCCCTGGCGGCCTATCTTGAGGCCGGCAGGGTTTTACCCAGGCGGCAGCAGCGGACGTCCGTGGTTCTTTTTGAAGAGTTGCAAAGGGAAGGTTTCGAAGGGGGTTACGACAGCGTCAGGCGCTACGTTCAGAAATGGCGGAAGCAAGAGGAAGGCAAAAAGGGTTACGGCATACATTCCGCAGACCTTCTCCCCGGCAGAAGCGTTTCAGTTTGACTGGAGCCATGAGATGGTCGAACTGGGCGGGGTTGTGGTTACAGTTAAGGTGGCCCACTTCCGCCTCTGCTACAGCCGTATGCAGTTCTGCGTGGCTTATTTGCGCGAGAGCCTTGAGATGGTGCTCGATGCCCATGTCCGCGCCTTCGAATTCTTTGGCGGGAGTTGCCGTAAGGGTATTTACGATAACCTAAAGACGGTGGTCACAAAGATTCTGATGGGTAAAGACCGGCAGTTCAACCGCCGTTTCCAGAACCTGGCATCTCATTATCTGTTTGAGCCTGTTGCTTGTACCCCGGCAGCTGGCTGGGAGAAAGGCCAAGTGGAAAGCCAGGTAAAGTTCATTCGTCAGCGCCTTTTCGTGCCGCGCCCGAAGTTTGCCGGTATGGATGAATTGAACCATTGGCTCAAGGACCGCTGTCAAACCATTGCCGCTGGCCATCTGCATCCGGAGTTCAAGGATCAAACTGTTGCCGACTACTTTGCTCAGGAAAAGAAGCATCTTGTGGCCGTGAGTTCACCATTTGACGGCTACAAGGAGACACCGGCCCGCGTGGCGACTACGGCCCTGGTTTCCTATGACCGCAACCGATATAGCGTCAATGCCTCTGCTGTTGGCAGAACGGTTATGCTGCGGGCGTATGCCGGCCGGATCGTCATTGTCCACGAGGGCGAGGTGATTGGAGACCACCGGCGCCAGTTCGTCCGTGACAAGGCAGTTTATGACGCATGGCACTATCTTGAAGTATTGGAACACAAGCCCGGGGCGCTCCGAAACGGCGCTCCTTTCAGGGGATGGCAACTGCCTGAACCGCTTATGGAGATCAGGCAAACTCTGAGTAAGCGGTCCGATGGCGACCGGCAGTTCGTGGGCATTCCGGGGGCCGTAGCCCTTTATGGATTGGACGCCCTTGCCTCTGGGGTGGCCAGCCGGGATGTTGTGCTCAATATCCTCTCCCGTGCCCACGATGACCCTGAAATCTCCGAATGCGAAACATCCGCCGCCTGCCGGAACTTAAAATGCCGCCCCTTGCCAACTGCAGCCGTTACGATGAGCTCCTGACGGGAGGCGCTTATGCTGCGAGATAAACTCATAGAGGCGATGGGGAGTCTGAAGAGCGTCTTTGATGAAGTACGGCTCGATCTCGTGGTGTTAGATGAACTGGGATATCTGCCGTTTTCAAAAAACGGCGGCCAACTTCTGTTCCACCTGATATCCAGGCTCTACGAACGGACCTCCTTGCTGTTGTTTTTCGGATTAATCCGGCCCAAGTTTTCTGATTATTCCAACCTTTTCGAAATAGGCTGACCCGAAGGTCAGGGGGGCAGAGCCCCCTGCCTCAGATGATTTCTGTGGAAGCAATGCGGACGTGCTCCGCCGAGGCAACGTTGCATTTTTCCATGGCGGCCGCCATGAGTGCCCCTCGGGCAAGGTTATTTGCTCTCCTTAGAAGGCCCCCGGAGCCCTGGTGTATGGCAGTGATGGCCTGCTCGGCAAAGACGTTCTGTTTGCATCCCGCGATAACGAGATGATGTTGAAGGTACTGCGCCATCTCTTCCGAGCTTAGAGTTTCCATGTGGCTTCTTGCCACAACCCTTGAAGCCAGCGGCCGCGATTGCCTGAAGGTGAGATTGTCGATCAGGTTATTCTGGCCGGCCAGTATGATTGGCAGCACCGGCAGCGAATCTCCTTCAAACTGGGTCAGGGTATGGAGTTCAGCGAAGGCGTCCAGTCTTATAAGGGATGCCTCGTCTATTATGAGCACGGGTTTTCGTTTCTTGTGGACCAAGTCCAGAAGCGATGC
Organism: Nitrospirota bacterium; assembly: GCA_021819985.1. GTDB lineage: Bacteria > Nitrospirota > Thermodesulfovibrionia > Thermodesulfovibrionales > JdFR-88 > JAKAEG01. Next base: position 4,218 of record JAKAEG010000238.1, read on the forward strand.
CCTGATTATCTTGGTAAAAGCGGCTTTCGAGGAGCCTTTTGCGTTTATGTCCAGGGCGTAGCATATCTGCCTGTAGAGCTCGACGATTGTCCCCGACGTGGCCGTGACGTGCAGTATCTTGAACTCCGATGGATGCAGCTTCGAAGAAGCGTACCGCAGGGCCGAAGATTTGCCGCTTCCCACGTCGCCGGTTACGACGGCTATGGCCCCCAGATTTACCGCGAATGAGAACCGTTCCTGCACGCCTTTTAGCGAGGGGCTTTTCATCATGTCCTCCACCCGGATGTCTTGGGCGAAGGGCTCCTTCTTGAAACCGAAAAAGACCCTATAGCGCTCCGTCATTTCCTTCCTCCTTTTCCCGTCTTTGCCCAAAGAGATTGCCCCCGGTGTATCCGCCGGGATTGTCCCTGGCGTCAAGCCGGATAGTGTCCTTGTTGCGCCTTACACGGCAGTTTACGTTTACATCCAAGCCGGGGATGAAGCCATAGGTCTTGCCCCCGAAGGTGATCTCCACGCGCGCAGGATCGTGCTCATGATAAAGAAGGATTACCTGCTTGCCTATAAGTGAAACCGGCGCCTCGTACAGCCTGCCGTTAAGCGATATGGTCCTGTCCTTTGCCACCGTCCTTTTGGCGGCTTTTCTGAAATGATCCTCAAGGTCCTTCGGCGCCGGCCTGACGCATTCTATGTGCTCCTGGAAACGCAGGATCGGGGCCTGCCCGGTGATGCTGTGGACTCTTTCGTGATATCCTGAAACCCAGCGCTTTAGCGCCTCATTCATCGCGGGCAGAGTGGTCACCTTATGCGTGCTCAGAAACTGCTCTCTCACGGTGCGAAACCATCTTTCCATTTTTCCTTTATAATGTGAAGCTTCACATTATAAAGGTTATGGAAAGTCCGGGATAATGGAAAGTTGGTAACATGTTCTTAGTAAAACTCACTGCTTTTTAAGGCTGCCCCACAGTTTCTGGTTGAATCAACTTCGCATTATATTCCAATCTTTGAAACTGGCGTGTCAGTGCCAAGAGAACAGATTGGAGGTTTATTCA
>JAKAEG010000004.1 GCA_021819985.1 Nitrospirota bacterium
CCTTTCCATATCGAGACGTTTTGCCATCCTTTGTCCCTCCACAAAAGATTTAACGCCTCGAAATTATAACATATTTTATGACACAGTAGTACTAGAACCCTTCCTGGGTAGCGGGGCAGTTTTGGCCACACTTGCACCCAAGCGCGGTATCGGCGCAGACTATTTCAGGCCGTTGGTTGAGATTTGGCAAACATTAAAAGATTCGCCTACAACGCTGCTTTCATGGTACACCGAAAGATGGCAAATGATGGCTGAAGGCCCTAAGGTTGAAATGTACGAACGCATTAAGGCGAGCTTTAATGAAAACCCAAACGGCGCTGACCTCTTGTTTTTGTCGCGGTCCTGTTATGGCGGTGTTGTCAGATTCAGGAAACATGATGGCTATATGTCAACGCCTTGCGGTATTCATACTCCCATTACTCCAGCCGCTTTTGCTAAAAGAGTTGCGCTATGGCGCCACCGCGTAAGGGGCTGTGATTTCTTACTGTCCGATTATAAAGAAACCATGCGCAGAGCAGAAGCTGGCGATCTTATTTATTGCGATCCTCCTTATTCATACAGTCAGGGTATTCTCTATGGTGCCCAAGACTTTAAACTTCAGGATCTTTTCGCAGAAATTGAAAGGTGTGCCGCGAAAGGTGTAAATGTTGTTCTAAGCATTGACGGATCGAAACAATCTGGCAATTTTGTTTGTAATATTGAAATTCCTGCCGGGCTTTTCAAGCGCGAAGTGCTCGTTAACGTCGGCAGATCTATGCTGAAGCGATTCCAGATGAACGGAAAATCGCTAGAAAATGAAATCGTCAAAGACCGGCTTCTACTAACATATTAAAAAATAAAAAAAGAAACCGGCCCCTTGACACATGGAAGTGATATCAAATTAGGATTGTACTCGATCCCTGCCCTTTACCCGTCCTTTTTCTTTATACTGAATAAATGGCAAAAGGCAGCCTGCAACCCGAACGGGCTTCGGTGCTTATGTATCACAATATCGGAATACCCCCGAAAGGGGCGAAGCTGCGAGGGCTTTATGTAAGGCCCCGCATGTTCAGTTTCCAGATGTGGTATCTGAAACGGGCCGGGTTTCAGGTGGTCTCTCTGGATGAGATGGTCAGGTTCGCGAAAGAGGACAGCGGTAAGTTTCTCAAAAAAAGCGGGGGCAAGCGCCTCGTTTCACTGACCTTCGACGATGGATACCTGGATTTTTTTGAAAACGCCTTTCCCGTGCTTAAAAAATACGGCTATCCGGCTACGGTGTTTGTGGTCTCCGGCTCTGCCGGGAAGTATAACGGCTGGGATTCGGATACCCTTGGCGTAAGAAAAACACTCATGGACTGGGATAAAATAAAATTGATCAGCAAAGAGGGCATTACTATCGGGGCCCATACCGTATCTCATCCAAGGTTAAGCGCCCTCGCCGGAGATGGGATCGTAAAAGAGGTAAGCGGGTCCAAAGCTGAAATAGAGGAGCGCATTGGCAAACCTGTAGATTTTTTTTGTTATCCTTATGGGGATTTCAACGATGAGGCCGTCCGTCAGGTCAGGGATTCCGGTTTCCTTGGCGCTGTCTCCGTGAACAGGGGATTTCTGTATAAAGGGGACGACCCTTTCAAAATAAAAAGGGTGCCTGTGTGGCTTAATACTTGGCCTTTGTCCTTTATTTACAAACTCCATTCGGACTACGAAGTAAAAAAAGGCATTCCCGGCAGATGAATGTCCTTATCATAAGCTCCTCCAGGGCATTCGGAGGGATGGAAAACCAGACCGTGAACCTCGTGCGCGCGCTAAACAAGACAGGGCACCACGTTGTGCTTGGCGCGCCTGCCGGAAGCGTTCTTTACGAGAAGGCCAGGGAATTTGCCGCCCCGGTGGAAGACATCTCTTTCACGAATGCGGGCGATTTTATTACGGCGCTTCGCATGGCACAGGCCATTCGCAGGCATAAAATCGATGTCCTGGTGGCCACACTGGGAAAAGAATATTGGCCCGCAGCGGTTACGGCAAAAATCTTAATGGGGCGGAAGGTCGTGTTCATGAGGCACATGGCGGACAGGTTAAAAAGGCATACCGCATGGCTGGTAAGACAATATGTAGACAAAATTATAGCTGTGAGCGATTTCGTCAAACAGGGACTTATGGAGACTGGCATTCCGCCTGAAAAGATATCCGTGGTCCATAACGGGACCGACCTGGATTTTTTTATCCGGCGGGACATGCAAAGAGAGCAGGCAAGAACGGAATTCCATTTTTCCCCTGGCGATCTTGTGATAGGGACAGCGGGCGCGCTGAATGAGGGCAAAGGACTATTCGTTCTCCTGAAAGCGGCCCATATGCTGAAGAATTCACTTCTTGAAAAACTTCCCCAGGTGAGATTGAAACTTCTTATGGTGGGCGAGGGGCCTGGCCGGGCGGAACTGGAAGAAGAGGCGGGGCGGCTGGATATTACTGCGGTAATGCCTGGCAGGCGGCTGGATATGGAACGGGTGTACTCCGCAATGGACATATTCATCTTTCCCTCCATTTGCCGGGAGACCTTCGGGATGGTAGTGATAGAGGCCATGGCGTCCGGCCTTCCGGTGATCGCAAGCTCCGTGGGCGGGGTGCCCGAAATTGTGAAAGACGGAGAAAACGGGCTTTTGGCGCCGCCCGGGAATCCCACTGAATTAGCGGCGGCCATTGAAAAAATAGCGCTCGATGCGGAGTTCTCAAACAAGCTGATTCTGAATGGGGGGAAAACCGTTCGGGAGAAATTTTCCTCGGAGGCGATGGCAAGGCGCTTTGAGGCGGTGATTGCGAGCCTTTGAGAGCTAGATCAGCTCCTTCTCGTAGATCCTGTATTTTTTGTACACGCTGCCGCCTATCATCTCCGATATATAGATTATGGGCAGGTTGTCTTCAAGGATCCAGGAAAACTCGATATTTTTGTATTTGTCCTTGAAGCTCTTTATTCCTTCAAATCCTTTTTTTATCATCAGGGCTTCTATCCCGCGCCCCCTCCATTTCTCTTTTACGCCAAGCAGCATGAGTCTTAGATCATCTATTTTTCTCGACAGATAAAGGGCCTTTACTATTCCCAAAGGGGTAAGTCTTCCGCGCAGCGCCCTCAGGACCTGGTTCATGTCCGGCACCATCCCCAAAAAGCCTACCGGCTGGCCGTCACCGGTCTCCGCTATTATCGTCAGCTCGGGAACAAGCACGCTTTTAAGCTGGGTGGTTATGACGTCCACTTCCTCCACCGTGATCGGAAGGAAACCCCAGTTGTCTTTCCAGGAGTCATTATAAACATCCCGGAAAATGGATATCTCCCGGTGCAGGTTTTTCATGTCGGCCAGGCGGACGGTTACTCCCTTTCTTTCGGCTATTGCCGCAACGCGGCTGACCTTTTCAGGCAAGGGCAGCGCCATGTCCCTGATAAAGGCCAGGAGGTCCTTGGATTTTTTCAGCCCGCAGGCCTCCATGAGGCTGTTGTACCAGGAGGGGTTATAAGGCGTCATTATCATGGGCGGCTTATCGAACCCTTCGATCTGAAAAGCGCATTCATCATTGGTTGAAAAGCTCATCGGCCCGCGCATTTTTTTAAGCCCCGCATCTTTCAGCTCAGAGGACACGCGGTCAAGGAGAGCCTGGGCCACGGAGGCGTCATTTATGGATTCATAAAACCCGAAAAAGCCTGCCTCGTCCTTATGGTATTCGAGATGCCTTCTGTTTATGACCGAAGCAATCCGGCCCGCTATCTTTCCGTTTTTCTCAAGCAGGAAGAGCTTTATCTCCGCGTCCCTGTAAATAGGGTTTTTATCAGGGTTAAAGAGTTTTTTCTGTTCGAAGATCGGCATTGGAGAATATAAAGAGTCGCCCTTGTAAAGGGAAAGCGGGAATTTTATGAATTCAAGCAGCTCAGATTTTGTCTTTACCTGGATAATATTTGCCATCAGGAATTATAACCTAGAACCTATCTTAAAATCGCTTCCGGCTGCAAGAGGTTTTACAGAAATCGCGGCATACGGCGTCGGCAAAGGAAAATCGTTCTCAACGCAGCGCCGCTACGCCTCCGGGCGATTTCCCCTTTTCTCCTTGTCTGCAACGGTTTCCGCTCTCTTTCGCTTCGAAATCGATTTTAAGATAAGTTCTAATTTAAAAATTTTTGCCCATGGAAGCGTTAGAATACAAATAAATGGAAACCCCGATAGCCCAAAAAATAGCGGAGCGTATCCTTAAAGAGGGCCCCATCACCTTTGCCGAATTCATGAAGATGGCGCTTTATGAGCCGGGCCTTGGCTATTATATGCAGCCCGAAACGGAGATCGGCAAAGCGGGGGATTTTTACACAAGCCCGCACCTGCATCCCGTCTTTGGGCAGATGATCGCGAAACAGCTGGAGGAAATGTGGCTTTTGCTTGGCAAAGGCCCAATGACGGCCATTGAGCAGGGTCCCGGGAAGGGTTTCCTCGCGAAGGATATTCTCGATTACCTGAAGGACAAAAAAGAGGAGCTTTATGAGGCCATTACTTACCAGATGATAGAACTAAACCCGGCGCTTAAGGGTTTTCAAAAAAATCTGTTAAGCGGCCATCAGGAGAAGGTCCGCTGGAGAGAGCGGTTATCGGGAGAGCGCGTGGGAAAAGGCGTCCTGCTTGCAAACGAGCTGCTTGACGCCTTCCCTGTGCACCTCGTCCAAATGATAAAGGGCTCTTTAATGGAAGTGAATGTGGGGGTTTTTGATGAGGAGAAGGGTTTTTACGAGGCGCTTGCCCCTCTTTCCGAAGCGGAGATCGGGGAGTATATAAAAGAGTTCGCCCCTGAAGGAAGGCTGCCCGAAGGATACCGGACAGAGGTGGACCTGGATATGCGCCTGTGGCTTCAGGAGGCGGGAGCGGTTTTTAATGAAGGTTTTTTCCTGCTCATTATAGATTACGGGTATCCGGCATGGGATTATTACGGGCCGGAGCGCAACAGGGGGACGCTCCTTTGTTATCAGAGGCACAGGGTTATCGAAAACCCGTATCAAGACCCTGGCCGGATGGACATGACCGCGCATGTGAACTTTTCAGCCCTGGCCAGGTGGGGGGAACGGGAAGGTTTTAAATGCGCAGGATTCTGCCCGCAAGGCACTTATCTGGTATCGCTCGGAATGGAGGATGTGCTCGAAGACCTTGGCCAGGAGGACATCCTGAAGGTAAAAGGGCTTCTGCTGCCTGGCACTATGGGACAGACCCATAAAGTGATGGCCATGTATAAGGGGCCGGGGGAATTGCCGAAACTGCGCGGTTTTCAGATGAGAAACCAGTGCAGGGTGCTTTAGCTTAAAACTCTTTCAGCCGTTTCAGACTTTTAAAGACGTCCTCCTTGTTATGGGCCTCAAGGGTAAAAACAATATCCTCCTTGTCCTTTAACGAAAATTCATCAAAGAACTTCGCAAACGGGAATGTGCCGTCGCCTATGGGGCGGTGGGCGTCCATGGAGCCGTCGTTGTCGTGCAGGTGCAGCTCGATGATATTTTTTTTAAGGGGAACGATCCAGCTTTCGATCGGGACCTTTGAGAAAAGGTTGAAATGCCCGGTATCGAAGCAGAGGCCAAAATGGGCGCAGCCAGAAAACCTCTCGAAAAGCGCTATCAGGTTGTCCGGGCTGTCCTCGAATATGTTTTCCACGGCTATTCTTATCCCGGTCTTTTGTGCCTTTTTTATCAGCGGCTCCCAGGTAAGGACGGACCTTTCAAGCCATATGTCCACCCGGAGCGAGAATTTCCATTTTTCATACCCGGAATGGAAGACGACCGTCTTTGCTCCCAGTTGCCCGCACAGGTCCAGGGCCTGCTCAAACCTTTCCATGGTAATGGCCCTTATCTTTTCGTCCACCGCGCCGGGAGACAGGTCCATAAAAGGGGCGTGTAAGCTGATCTCCGGCCCGTAATCGAGGGTTTTCAGGATATCTTCGGAGCACTTCTTCTGGCCGGGCGCGGTATTGATCGCGTCCATGTCAGATGCGGAAAAATAAAATTCCAGGTCCAATTGACGCTCACGGCAAACGGGAGCAAACTCCCGGAACCTTGAAAAAGGCAGATGGATGTGAGGGTGTTTTATTGCCGGCAAAATAGTTTGGATTTTTTTGTTACGGGGTGTTAGGGGTATTATTCTTCGGGGAATTATTCGTCGGAGCAGCAGCGGTCTTGGCCTCTGTTTTGGCTTCCGGGGCCTTTGCCTGTTTTCCGCCCGCCTTTTCTGTGCTTTCGGATTTTTTTGGTTCTTTTGACTCTTTTGCGGAAGAGCCGGCACCCGCGGCTTTTCCTTTGCCGGCGAAATCCGTAGCGTACCACCCGGTCCCTTTGAGGACGAAAGATGTATTAGACATCAATTTTTTTAATTTGCCTTTGCATTCGGGGCATTCGGTAAGGAGCGGGTCATTGATCTTCTGGATAACCTCCAGCCGCTTGTTACATTTTTCACAAGCGTACTCATATATAGGCATGTGCGCTGATCCTCCGTCAAGAAAGTAAGATATGCACTTATTAATATAAAAGAAGCCGCAGGTCCCGTCAAATTGGAGAGTAGGTTTTCTTATTTTAACGGTTCAGTTTCAGCGGGAATGGTCCTGGAGAGGGCGGCTTTTGAATGCAGGTGCGTGCTTGCGTGCTTTCTGCCATAGATGAAGTAAATAAACAATCCGGCCACAAGCCATACAATAAGCCTTAGCCAGGTGGCCAGAGGCAGCCCAGCCATGAGGTAGAAACAGGAGATAATGCCAAGCACGGGTGTCGCCGTGCCTCCGGGGGCCTTAAACACCCTCTTCGCATGAGGATGAGTGCGCCTCAAAATCAAAACGCCCGCACAAACTATGGCAAACGCAAGCAGTGTCCCGATGCTCACCATCTCGCCCACTATCCCAAGAGGAAGGAGCGCGGCGGCGGCCGCGGTGATCACTCCGGTGATTATCGTGTTTATATAAGGCGTCCTGAATTTAGGATGCACCTTTGAGGCCCAGAGGGGCAGGAGCCTGTCTTTGGCCATGGTGAAGAAAATCCTGGACTGGCCCAGAAGAAGTACAAGCACCGTTGAAGTAAGCCCGGCTATCGCCCCGATCTTCAAAAGAGGAGAGAACCAGTAAAGCTTCATCGCATCCAGCGCGACGGCAAAGGGCGCAGGCACATTCAGTTTCGAGTAGCTGACAACCCCCGTCAAAACGAGCGCCACAACAACATAAAGAATGGTGCAGATAAACAGGCTGCCTAGTATTCCTATCGGCATGTCCCGCTTAGGGTTTTTTGCTTCCTGGGCCAATGTGGATACGGCGTCGAACCCGATATAGGCAAAAAATATCACGCCCGCGCCGCGCAGCACCCCGCTCATTCCGAATACGCCAAACTCGCCGGTGTTTTTGGGTATGAAAGGGTGCCAGAGAGCGGGCTTTATAAAATGTATCCCAAGCCCTATGAAGGCAAGGATAATGGCAACTTTTATGAAGACCACAGCCGCGTTCAGGGCGGCAGACTCCCTGATGCCAAGCACCAGGACCACGGTTACGAAGGCCACAAGCACGACGGCGGGCAGGTTGAAGAGCGCCCCTGTTAAAAACCATTTGTGGAGGGCTGGGTCGAAACCAAGCGGCGGGCCGGAGAGCGAGGCGGGGAAATTAATTCCAAGCCCCTTTACAAAGCTTATGAAATAACCGGACCAGCCGATGGAGACGGTTGTGGCCCCAAGGGTATATTCAAGGATGAGGTCCCAGCCGATGATCCAGGCCAGAAATTGCCCCAGGGTAGCGTAAGCGTAAGTGTAGGCGCTGCCCGCAATGGGTATCATGGAGGCGAACTCGGCGTAGCAGAGGCCGGAAAAACCGCAGGCAATTGCGGCAAGGAGGAAGGAAAGAACGATCCCCGGGCCCGCGTTCTGGGCGGCCGCCTGGCCGGTCAGTACGAATATTCCCGCCCCGATTATCACGCCTACACCCAGGAGCACAAGGTTTACAGGCCCGATCGAACGCCTCAGGCTGGTTTTTTCGTCGAATGCCTCTTCCTGTATTGATTCAAGGGTTTTTTTAAGGAGGAGTCTTTTCATCTAAAAATCAGAAAAACTTTTGAAGTGGAAGTCTTTTTCATTCAGGCAGGCGGATTTCAATCTAAAGCTCTATGAGTGTTGCTATCTTTTTCCGTTCGTTGAGCATATCGGCCATGACCTCTCTCATCAGGTTGCAGGCCTCTATCACCTTCATGTTGGAGATACTGTAATAGATGTTCACGCCGTCACGCCTTGTTTTGAGAATACCTTTATGGCGCATCATCGCGAGATGCTGAGAAACGTTTGCCTTGGGGACGCCAAGTATCTCGACCAGCTCCGTGACGCTTTTTTCACCGCTTTTAAGCGCGTTCATGATCTCAAGCCGCTTAGGGCTTGCTATGGTCTTGCAAATTTCCGCCTGGAGTTCGAATATGGTCTTGTCTTTTGACACCGTAACTAATTTAATGTTTGCTTTCAACCGTTGTCAAGACTCAAATGCGTCCTTGATATGCTCCAGCCCGTCAGGCCCGATGGCGATCACATCGAAGCGCGCCGGTAGAAACTCCGTTTTTTCGTAAGCCATGTATCCCCTGGCCGCCTGGATTATCTTGCCCTGCTTTTTCAGGTTTACCGCCTCGGCAGGCCCGCCGAAAAGACACGATCTTCTGGCCTTGACCTCGACAAACACCAGCCACTGCCCGTCCCGGGCAATGATATCTATTTCCGCCTGTTTCAGCCGGAAATTCGTGCGAAGTATCCTGTAGCCCTGTTTTTTCAGGTATTTTACTGCCTGTGCTTCAGCACTCCTGCCCAGGGACAGATGTTTTTGTTTTTGTTCCGGCAAGCCCTTCCAGCCTCCTTAGAAGAGTTGGGATGGATTCTATGTCCTTTATATCTTTCTGGCAAAGCATCCTGATGACCTCCCTGAAACCACGGAACTCCTCGAAATGTCCCTCCAGGCTGGTTTCGAGGGCCTTTGTCATCTGGTCTCCTTTCTGGTCCCAGTCCAGAAGGAGAACGGCCTTCCCGTAACTCTCGATTATCTCTTCGGAGAAATCGTAAAGGTTTTGTCCCCTGTGCAGGGTGATGATCGCGCCTTCAAAGCCAAGGGTCCTCAGCGCCTGGGCGTCTTTTTTGCCCTCCACTATCACCGGGATGCCTTCATTTATTTCGATAAGCCCGGCAAGGACCTCCCGCAGCCTTTCGGCCCGCTGCGCGTCGCCAGGCGCAGGCAATATACGCATCTGGCCGCCTTGTCTTTCGGCTCTGTAATTTTTTTTATCTTTTGCCATAACGGTTCCTCGTCATGCACGAGTGCCTTAGTCGAGCATCCATTTTAACTTGGATTCCCGCTAAAGACATGCGGGAATGACGACAAAGAACATTCAGATTATTTTGAAGCTATATTGGTTTAGTATAACGGATAGGAAGGGTCTTTTTGCGGTGATAAGCAGCCCCCCGGACCTTCGGTCCGGGGGGCGCGAAATTAAAAATTATTCCACGGCCACAAACGTTTCCGTCCTGGTGAGCCCTCTTACTTTCCTGACCCTTTTTAATATCTTATTGAATATATCGTTGGTGTCTTTCGCTTCAAGGGCAGCGACGATATCGTATTGCCCGGTTATGACATCCGCCTCCTTTACGCCTGATATGCCCCTCAAAGTATCGCGGATGGTACGCTCTTTTCCCGGGATAACGTTTGCAAGAAGATAGACTCTGCTCATAGCGCTTATGCTCCTCCTTTGGAATGGTCAAGGGGACTGGGCCCCAAGCGCGCGGCCGTTGCCGTGGGCTTTAGCCCCGCGCCGCCTTTCTGGTTTCTTTTCTTTAGGTCTTTTTGCCTCTCCGGCCGGAGATTTTTGTTGTTTTTCTTTCTCAAGGCTCTTCCGCAGCGCATCCATAAGGCTTACCACCTTGGGTCCCGCAGGCGCGGCAGGCGCAGCCTGTATCTCCTTGCCTTCTATCTTTGCGTTTATCACATTCATCAGGGCCTCCCGGTAGGTGTCCTTATACCTGGCAGGGTCGAATTTCACGGCAAACCTGTTTATGAGTTCCTTTGCGAGCGACAGCTCGTCCTTGTTGGGCTCCACCTGGGGGATGTTCAGCTCCTTTGTGCCGGCCACCTCTTCCTGGTAAAGAAGGGTCTGAAGGAGAAGGACATCCCCATGGACCCCAAGGGCCGCCAGATGCTCTTTTTCCGTCAGGGCGACTCTTGCTATCGCCGTTTTTCCGGTCTCCTTTATAGCCTCTCTTAAAAGTCCGTAAGGCCTTTCGCTGCCCGCATCCGGCTCCATGAAGTAGACCTTGTCGTAATATATGGAGGGTATCTCTCCGGCGCCTACAAACCCTTCGATATTTATGGATTTTGAGGCCAATTGGGGGAGCGCCTTGAACTCCTCCCCGGTAATGACCACATATTTTTTCTTCCGGTACTCGAACCCGCGGACGATCTCTTCCCATGAAAGGTCTTTATTGTCCAGAGGGCAATGCTTTTTGTACTCTACCGGTCCGTTGTCGGTTTTATGCAAGAGCTTGAAAGATATCTCTTTTTTTTGGGTGGCCGTGTAGAGCTTCACCCGTATGCTGACCAGGGCAAAATTGATGCTGCCCTTCCAGATGGCTTTCATAATCAAACATTATCATTAATGAATAGAGCGGTCAAATATTAGCAAAGGTGATTATAAAATTAAATTTTTTTATTTGATAATGAAGAAGCCTGTATATTAACCTTGATGTCACACTTCTTTTACGTGAAAAAACCTGAGAAGGAGGACTATAAATGAAGAAGTACGAAACGCCACTTCTTGACGAGCTTGAAAAAGGCCCATGGCCCAGCTTCGTCAAAGAAATGAAACTGGCGGCAGCCACAAGTGAGATGGCCAATGACGAGCTTGGCCAGGTTGAGAAGTCCTATAGGGACAAACGCGGTTACTGGAAGCACGGCGGCATAGTGGGTGTCCTTGGATACGGCGGCGGCGTTATCGGAAGGTATTCTTCCCTTCCGGAGGAGTTCCCCGGCGTTGCCCATTTTCACACCTTCAGGATCAACCAGCCCAGCGGAATGTTTTACAAGACCGACAGGCTGAGGGAAATAATGGACCTGTGGGACAAATACGGCAGCGGTCTCACCAACATGCACGGCTCAACTGGCGACATGATCATGCTTGGCTGCAGGACCGAGGCTCTGGAGCCCCTGTTTGCCGAAGTTTCGTCCCGCGGATGGGACTTGGGCGGTTCCGGTTCCGCTCTGAGGACTCCGGCTTGCTGTCTCGGGCAGTCCAGGTGCGAGTGGGCCAATATAGATACTATGGACATTTGCAATGAACTGACACAGTCCTACCAGGACTATCTTCACAGGCCGGCATGGCCTTATAAGTTCAAATTCAAAGTGGCCGGCTGCGCCGTTGACTGCGTTGCGGCAATAGCCCGCGCTGACTGCTCCATCATAGGCACCTGGAAAGGCAAGATAGCCGTAGACCAGGATGCCGTAAAGGACTATGCAAAAAGCGGAATGGACATAAAGGCCGAGATCGTGGACATGTGCCCCACCGGCTGCATGAACTATGACGGCAGCGCATTGTCAATCGATGACGCCAACTGCAGCCGCTGCATGCATTGTATATCCAAAATGACGAAGGCATTGAGGCCGACTGGCGAGAAGGGCGCCTCCATACTCATAGGCGCGAAGGCCCCGATCGTCGTAGGCTCGCTGCTTTCCTGGGTGGTAGTGCCGTTCATAAAGATGGAACCTCCGTATACCGAGTTCAAGGAACTTGTTGAAAAGATATGGGAATGGTGGGACGACAACGCCAAGCCCAGAGAGAGGATAGGCGAACTCATCGAGGTTAAGGGGATGAGAAGCTTCCTCGAGGGCATAGGCGTAGAGGCCCAGGCCCAGCAGGTTTATGAACCCAGGAAAGACCCGTTCTTCTTCTGGAAGGAAGAGGACCTTAGCAAGTAAATTTTTTTATTTTAAAAGATAAATAGCAAGGAGGAATAAAAAATGTCTTGGCTTTCCGCAGAAGAAGCAAAGCAGAAGAGACAGACGGATATAGGGCCACCTAGTTATAAGGAGATGCTTCCGCCCGTAATCGCTAAGAATTACGGCAAGTGGAAATATCATGAGGTTCTCACCCCCGGCACAATGGTCCACGTGGCCGAGTCGGGCGAAAAGGTCTACACGGTCAGGGTGGCTGGCCCCAGGCTGCTTTCCACCAAGTCCATCCGCGCTCTTATGGATATCGCGGACAAGTACTGCGACGGATACATACGCTGGACGACCCGCAATAATATAGAGTTCATGACCCCTAAGGAAGAAAACATGGCTCTGATAAAGAAGGCCGCCGAAGAAATAGGTTTCCCGGTTGGCGGCATAGGGCGGGGAATTTCCAACATGGTCCACACGCAGGGCTGGATACATTGCCACAGCGCCTGCACGGACGCCTCCGGCATTGTTAAGGCCATGATGGACGAGCTGTTCCCGTATTTCAACGAGAAACTGCTTCCGGCAAAGACCAGGCTTGCCCTTGCCTGCTGCGTGAACATGTGCGGCGCGGTGCACTGCTCCGATATAGCGGTTGTCGCTATCCACAGGAAGGTGCCGGAAATCGATCACGATCATGTCAAGAACATGTGCGAGATCCCGACAACTATCAGTTCCTGCCCGACCAGGGCCATCAGCCCTGATCCGGCCAAAAAGAGCATAAAGATCAACCCTGACAAGTGCATGTACTGCGGTAACTGCTTCACAGTTTGCCCGCCCATTAACATCCACAACCCTGAACAGGACGGCGTGGCGATAGTGGTAGGCGGCAAGGTGGGAAGCTTGAGGAAAGGCCCCATGTTCTCCAAGTTAGCCATTCCTTATATAAAGAACAACCCGCCCAGGTGGCCAGAGGTTGTCGAAGCGGTCAAGAACATCGTGGATACCTATGCCGCTGACGCAAGGAAGTTCGAGAGGGTCGGCGAGTGGATCGAAAGGATAGGCTGGGAGTCCTTCTTCAAGAAGACCGGCATACCTTTCACTTTCCAGCACATCGACGACTTCACTTTCGCCAGAGACACTTTCAGGACATCTGCCGCATTTAAGTGGTAAAATAAAAAAAAGAAGCGGGCGCGTTTTGCGCGCCCGCCCTTTTTATATTTTTAAGGCTCAGGGCATAAATTTATAAACCAGTAAAACAGCTGGAGGGCGCGCAAACAATGGAAAGTGAAGAGCTGAAAAATAAGATTTATGCTTTTGTCGAGGCCGCAAAGGGCAAGAAGAAGCTGAAGGAAAAAGATATCATAAAAGGCGTTTCCGCCGAGACCGGCGAGGGAGCGGATGTTGTGAAGAAGGCCATGAGAGAGATGATCGATGTAGGCAAGCTCATGTACTCCTACGGCGGCGGTTCCAGCTCCGTCGAGATCCCCTCTGAGGAATATCTGAGGGAAAAAGGGATGATCCAGTAAGAAAGATTTCAATCTTCCGGGCGAATGCCGGATTTTTTCATCCCCTGTTTTTTTTAGGGGGAGACCATTAAAAGCAAGATCGAAAAAGCAAAAAAAGTAAAAGTAAAAAATTCTTTGCGTCAATATCCAAGGGTAGTCGTAGCCGGGCTCAGCGGGGGCTCGGGTAAGACTACCCTTAGTCTTGGCCTCATCCGGGCATTCAGAAAAAAAGGGCTGTCAAAAACCCTTGCGTTCAAGAAAGGCCCGGACTATATAGATGCGGCCTGGCTTGGGGCCGCATCGGGCGGGCCCTGCTATAACCTGGACCCCTTCCTGATAGGCCGCGAAAACATCCTTCGCTCATTCACCAGCCGCTCAGCCGGTTTTGACATATCCCTGATAGAGGGTAACCGAGGGCTTTTCGACGGCATGGACCTGAAAGGCTCTCAGAGCACTGCCACTTTGGCCGGTATTCTTAAAGCCCCTGTAGTGCTGATAATGGATGTCTCCAAGATGACCAGGACGGCCGCGGCGATAGTGCTGGGGATGAAAAACTTCGAGCCGGGCCTTGAGCTTGCGGGCGTCGTTTTAAACCGGGTTGCGGGGGCCAGGCACGAGTCCATGCTGAGGCAATCCATAGAGCATTACACGGGCGTGCCCGTGCTCGGAGCACTGCCCAAAATGAAGGACAGGAAAGGGAAAGAAAAAAAATCCTCCATCTCGGAGCGGCATATGGGGCTGTTGGCCCTTAAGGAGCACCCGGAGGCCGAAGCGGCCCTTGACAGGGCCTGCGAGCTGGTAGAAAAATCGGTAAATGTGGAAGCCGTGATCGAAGCCGCCCGCCGCGCCCCCCGTTTAAAAGCGCCGGCACAGCAAGCGGCTGGCAAAAGGAAGTCTGAAATCGTGATAGGCGTGATACAGGACCGCGCGTTCCAGTTCTATTATCCTGAGAACCTTGAGGCCCTGGAGCGCTCCGGAGCGGCGCTTGAAATGATCAGCCCGCTTTCTGAAAAGACAAAAGGACTGCCCGACATACACGCCCTTTATATCGGCGGGGGCTTCCCGGAGACCAACGCAATCCCCTTGTCGAAAAACAAGGCCTTTCTCAGATCGCTGAAAGAGAAGATCGAGCAGGGGCTCCCGGTTTATGCAGAATGCGGAGGGCTCATGTATCTGGCCTCAAATATAGAGGTGGAAGGCGCAAAGCATCCGATGGCAGGCATTTTCCCATTCGGCATGACACTTGAGAAGCGGCCCGTGGCCCACGGGTACAGTATCGCCAGAATCCGGGAGCAAAATGCTTTTTATCCGGCCGGTACGGTGCTGAAAGGGCATGAGTTTCATTATTCGAGGCCGCAAAGGATTTTTAAATTTAAAACCTCGAAGAAAAAAGCCGATAATGATCAAGATGTCCGGTTTGCCCTTGAGATGGAGCGCGGCACAGGGATCGAGAACGGCTTGGACGGCCTGGTCTATAAGAACGTGTTTGCCACCTATACGCATACCCATGCGCTCGGCACCCCCGAATGGGTGCGCGGGATAATGAAAGCTGCGGAAAAGTTCAGGAAAGAAAACGGGTAAGGGTTAATCAATGTTTCCATCGGGCCTTTCGGCCCTGTGACCCCCTGCCCTCTCTCTAAAGTATGGGGGCTTCGAATAAGCTTCATTCCGCAATTCCACTGACGGAATGAAGCTTATTCGTACCTGGAATTACGCGGGATTAGAAATAATTCGAACCGGCCTTAATCGCGCCTTTGGTGATTATGTAGGTTTCTTTTTCGATACGGCCCCTGATAGGAATGGGATGGCAGCTTCCTTTCCCGGTTTTCAGTTCATCCGGCGTATATCTTAAGGTGCAGGCCCTGCAAACGATTTCTTCGCCTTCTACGCGATACCCCAATTTTTTGGGGTAGCACATGGCGCACGCATCAAAATAGGACTGGACATCTCCGTTTATCCTGATCAGAAAGAAATCTATCTTCTGCCCGCCAAGATCGAAGGTGTAGAATTCAGGCACTCTTTCCCTGAGGGTTTTTATGTTTATCGCAATGTCGCCATCGCGGTTTAACGGGGCGCTCTTATAAACCGGCATTTTATTACACGACGACATTGTAAATGCAATCATTATTAATGAAACAAAGGCAGCCAGCTTGAAAGTCCGAGCCATTTGGTTAATATTATAAGCGAAATTAGATGTTGACTGGAAGCAGACAATTGGGTAAACTGCCACATGTCGCGCAAGATAACCGGCTTGATTATTCTATGCGCCGTTTTTTTTTCGGTGATCTCTCCGGTTTCGTTTGCTGTCATCCATACTAAGGGCAAAGACAAAGTGCTAATTGCGCTTGATGTGTGCCATGCGTCAAGCCCGTTTCAGCTCTCAAACACAACTATGCCCCTCTATCATGAGTGGGCCATAAACTACTTTCCTGTGCCTAAATTCACTGGTTTTTATACGGCCTTTCAGCCAACGTTTAAACCCCTTTTGCTCGCAGCCAGCGAAGAAAAACCTCCTAGGGCGTAACTCCCGAATCTGAAGCTGCGAGCCTTTGCCTGTACCCGGCTGCCTGAAAAGGTTTTAAGCCGGGCGGTGTGGATTCATCAACTCCCAAGGCAGTGGCAGGAAGGTTTTTGGTTCCTAGTCCTCCCTTGTAAACTCGCTGCTTCCGCTTCAGAAATCATATTTTCCCAAATATGCGCCGGGCGGAAGCCGCCCCTTTTTGAGGGTATTTATTAATTTTCTTAAATATAAGGAGAATCTGCCTAATGAACACCGGTAACGAAAGGCTTTCACGGAAACACATGCGCCTTCCATATCTCCGTCAAACATTCAATATGGCAGCCGTTATTTGGATGGCTTTAATCATCGGGCTTGTGTCTTCAACAAATGCCTGGTCGTGCGCAAGTTGCGGCTGCATGTTGAGCCCCGATTGGAAAAACCTGCAGTTTTGTTCCACCCCCGGCATAGGGCTGGATTTGCGCTGGGACTATATAAACCAGGACCAGCTTCGAGGCGGGACCGGGACAATTTCACCCATTGCCGCCAGCCAGATAGTAAACAACGGCCAGCCCCAGGAGGTCGAGAAATACACACGGAACAACTATTTTACATTGGGGGTAAACTACGGCCTGACCCCATACTGGGGAATCAATGTTCAGGTCCCATGGATCGACCGGAGCCACAGCACGCTTGGAACAGCATCTGACGGAATAACCCCCGGCCCCGGTGGTGGCCAGTATGATTCGCATACTTCCAGCCTTGGCGACATAAAAGTAGTAGGACATTACCAGGGCTTTTCTCCGCGTGGAAATTTCGGCGTGCTGTTTGGGGTCAAGCTGCCGACCGGAAGCTATACTGAGACGGGAACATCGACCGACCCGGCCGCGCCCGGCCCTGTCCCTATCGACCCCGGGTTGCAGTCCGGCACGGGATCGACTGACGCCATACTTGGCGTATTTTATACCAATACCTTGGGCCCTAAATGGGGTTACTTTGCGCAGACGCTTGTACAGTCGGCACTCATTCACAGAGATGAATACAAGCCTGGCGACGGCTTTAATGCTAATCTGGGCGTGCGCTATATGGGTTTTTCCGGTTTCTTTCCACAAATGCAGCTTAACTTTCGCGCCGTCAAGCGGGACTCCGGAGCGGTAGCGGACACCGTGAGCACTGGCGGAACATTGTTATATGTCAGCCCGGGAATAGATATACCGGTCAGCTTTCATTTTTCGGTGTACGGCTTCGTCCAGTTGCCCGTATATCAAAACCTGAATGGTGTACAGCTGGCGCCGCGCTACACGACCTCTTTAGGTGTTCACTATGCATTCTGAGATTAGCCAAAAGAGGCTGCATTAACTTCTTGAAATTATGCGAACTGGCGCCCAAAATACTCTAATTTAACAGGGGGGAGTGTCTCACTTATATTGACACAGAGGGAAGACATCTATTTTTTTAAATCGTATTTCGCCTTCAGCTGGCCGCAGGCGGCAAGTATATCCGTCCCTTTGCTTTTCCTTATTATCGCCGTGCAGCCTGAATCTATAAGCGCCCTCTGAAAGGCAAGCACCCGGTCCGGTGAAGGGGTCTTGAAGTCCGATCCGCCGTGCTCGTTAAAAGGTATAAGGTTTACCTTCGATGGAATGCCGTGGAGCAGTTTCACCAGCCTGCGGGCATCCTGGAGGCTGTCGTTAATTCCGCCAAGAAGCACGTATTCGAAGGTTATTCTTCCCCGTGGGGCGACGGGGTACTGCCTTAAGGCCTGCATGAGCGAAGCGATCCCGTATTTTCTGTTTATGGGCATTACAAGGCTTCTTGTCTCATCTGTTGCGGCATTCAGGGAGACGGCCAGGTTTACCATCGGGGCTTTTTGGGAAAACTCCAGTATCCGGGGCACGATACCAGAGGTTGAAACAGTTATGCGCCTTTTTGAGAAATGGACAAATTCAGTAAGCTTCCATAGCGCCTGGGCCACGTTCTCAAGATTGTTAAGCGGCTCTCCCATGCCCATGAAGACGATATTTGTTATCCTCCCCGGCGCAATGACCCTTTGGACCGAAAGGACCTGCTCCACAATCTCTGCGGATGTGAGATTTCTTATAAGGCCCAGCTTCCCCGTAAGGCAGAATTTACAGCCGGCCGCACAGCCCACCTGGCTTGAGATACAAAGGGTCAGGCGGGGGGGATTTTTTTTATCATGGCCTGTTTTTAGTCCGGGCGATGTTTTATTCAAATCTGAGTCCGGATCGGGAGGGATAAGGACGCTCTCGATGAAATTGCCGTCCTCCAGCTCGAAAAGATATTTTTCCGTGCCATCTTGTGAAACGAGCCTTTCCTTTATGATTAGCGTGCTTATATAGGCTTTTCGCGAAAGGTTTTCGCGCAGTGGTTTCGAAAACTCGGTGATCTCAGCGATACTGGCCACATTTTTCTCATACATCCAGTGCAGAAGCTGCCCGGCCCGGAACGCAGGCAGCCCCTCTTTTGTTATGAACTCTTTTAAAGAATTTTTGTCCAGCGATTTAAGGTCTATCAAGGCCATTTTTAATTTTAAAACAAAACCTGAATAAAAAAGGCCCAAGGTAGAAACAAAAAAACCCTGGGCCTTTTCTTGCCTTTAAAATTTAAACCTGTATAAACCCTAGGTGCCCATCTCCCAGCTCCTGAGGTACTTCTTCTGTTCGGGAGTTAGCTTGTCTATCTTGATGCCCATTCCGGTCAGTTTCAGGCGGGCTATCTCCTCGTCTATTTCCTGCGGGACCGAATAGACGTCCTTGTTGAGTTTTTTGTAATTCTTGGCCATGTATTCGGCTGAGAGCGCCTGGTTGGCAAAGCTCATATCCATGACCTGGGACGGATGCCCTTCGGCGGCCGCGAGGTTGATAAGCCTGCCTTCTCCAAGCAGATATATGCGGTTGCCGCTCCTGAGAGCGTGTTCCTCAACGAAATCCCTTATCTGGCGGGTGGATTTGGACATTTTCTTTAATGCCGGGATGTCTATCTCCACGTTGAAATGGCCTGAATTGGCGACTATGGCTCCGTCTTTCATCTTCCTGAATGCCCGCTCGGAGATAACGTTTATATCCCCGGTTACGGTTATAAAGATGTCCGCCTGTGCCGCGATCTCCTCAAGAGGCCTGACATCAAAGCCATCCAGTACCGCCTCCAGGGCCTTGAGCGGGTTAACTTCGGTCACGGTGACCTTTGCCCCCATACCTTTTGCCCTCATGGCGACCCCTTTGCCGCACCAGCCATAACCGCATACAACAAGGACAGAGCCCGCGATAAGCCTGTTGGTTGCCCTGATCACTCCGTCCAGGGTGGACTGTCCAGTTCCGTAACGGTTGTCAAAGAGGTATTTTGTAAACGCGTCGTTGACCGCGATGATCGGGTATTTCAATACCCCTTCCGCCGCCATGGCCTTAAGCCTTATGACGCCGGTAGTAGTTTCTTCAGTGCCGCCGAGCATATCTTTAATCAGGCCAACCTGCTCCTTGTGAACAGTGCTTACCAGGTCAGCTCCGTCATCCATGGTCATGTTGGGTTTTAGCGAAAGGCACTGTCCCATATGCTTGTAATAGGTCTTGTTATCTTCGCCCTTTATGGCGAAAGTGGGTATCTTGAAATGTTTTACCAGGGAGGCTGCGACATCGTCCTGGGTGCTGAGCGGGTTTGACGCGCACAGGTGCACCTGCGCTCCGCCAGCGGCCAGGGTATCCATGAGGTTTGCCGTCTCGCTAGTTACGTGCAGGCAGGCGGCAAGGCGTATGCCTTTAAGGGGTTTCTGCTTGATGAACCTTTCCTTGATCCCCCTCACAACCGGCATGTCCTTTTCGGCCCATTCGATCCTCAGGCGGCCTTTTTCAGCCAGTTTCATGTCTTTTATATCGTATTTCATCTTACAGCCCGACCTCCTTTTTAAGAGCGCTGGCCTTGTCTGTCTTCTCCCATGTGAAGTCAGGATCATTTCTTCCGAAGTGGCCGTATGCCGCTGTCTTTTTATATATGGGTCTTCTTAAATCGAGTGAATCGATTATGCCCTTTGGCGTAAGGGGGAACAATTTCCTTACAGCCGCCGCCGTCTTCTGTGGATCCACTTTGGTTGTGCCGAACGAATCCAGAAGAAGAGAGACCGGCTCCGGCAGGCCGATCGCGTAAGCGATCTGGACCTCCATCTTGTCTGCAATGCCTGCGGCCACGATATTTTTTGCTATATAACGGGCCATGTAAGCTCCCGACCGGTCGACCTTTGTCGGGTCCTTGCCCGAAAACGCGCCGCCGCCGTGGCTGCCGACCCCACCGTAGCTGTCCACTATTATCTTCCTTCCGGTAAGCCCGGTGTCACCCATCGGGCCACCCGTAACGAACCGGCCGGTGGGGTTTATATAATATTTAATGTGCTCCTCATCGACCAGCTCTTTGGGGAGGACCGGCTTTATCACCTTGTCTATCAGGTCCTCTTTAAGGTCTTTCAAGTGAACATCCGGGGCGTGCTGGGTTGAGATTACAACCGTATCTATCCTCAAGGGTCTTCCGTCCCTGTATTCGACCGTTACCTGTGTCTTGCCGTCCGGCCTCAAGTAGGCAAGGACGTCGGACTTCCTGACCTCGGTGAGCTTCATTGCCAGCTTATGGGCCAGGGAAATGGGAAGCGGCATCAGCTCCGGTGTCTCATTGCAGGCATAACCGAACATGAGCCCCTGGTCTCCCGCGCCTCCGGTGTCGACTCCCATGGCTATGTCGCCCGACTGCTCATGTATCGCTGTGACCACTGCGCAGGTCTCGTAATCGAAGCCGTATTTGGCGCGCGTATAACCTATCTCCTTTATGGTTTCCCTTACGATGGCAGGGATGTCCGCGTAAGTCGATGTGGTTATTTCTCCGGCCACAAAGGCCAGGCCCGTTGTTACCAGTGTTTCACAGGCAACCCTCGAAAGCGGGTCCTTCCCTATGATCGCGTCAAGAATTGCATCGGAGATCTGGTCCGCCACCTTGTCCGGGTGCCCCTCGGTAACCGATTCCGAAGTGAAAAAATAATTCAATCTGGACATTTTTTTTAAAGCACCTCCTTTTTTCTGAAAACCGTAAGCTTTAAGTTTACTTCAACTTGAATTGAAAGGGAAGAAAATTTTGGCCGGAACAGCTTAGAAATTATGGATTAAAATTGTTTACGGCCAAGAAAGGCCCTTGGTTTTCCGGCTGCCCTGGGAGGCCCGATAAGGCTGTCTTCCTCCATCAGCTCCACAATTCTTGCGGCCCTGTTGAAACCTATTTTGAGCCTGCGCTGGATGGCGGATATGGAGACCTCGCCAGATTGGGCGCCAAGCTCCACCGCTTTTTCATACAGCTCGTCTCTGGCGGTAACGCCTGGCTGGCCGTTTTCCGGCTCCTCTTCCTTTATGGCTTCGAAGATGCTGTAGTCGGGAGGCCTCTGGGCCCTTATAAAATCGGTGATCGCCTTTATCTCCTCTTCCGAAATGAATGCGCCGTGCACCCTCAGCACCCTGGAGCCCGGCGAAAGAAGGAGCATATCGCCTTTGCCTATCAGCTGCTCCGCCCCCTGGGCATCCAGAATTGTCCTGGAATCTATTCTGGAGGCCACCTGGAAGGCTATCCTGGTGGGGAAATTGGCTTTTATCACACCGGTCAGGACATCGACCGAAGGCCGTTGGGTGGCAAGTATCAGATGGATGCCGGAGGCCCTTGCCATCTGGGCCAGCCTCGCTATGCTTTCCTCCACCTGGGCCGCCGAGGAGAGCATCAGGTCGGCAAGCTCGTCGATGACAACTATTATGAAAGGCAGACGCTCTTCTTCCGGCACCGCGCGGTTGAATCCCTCTATGCCCCTGGCCCCTTTGCCAGCTATAAGCCGGTAACGCCTTTCCATTTCGAAGACCATTTTTTTGAGCGCCTCTGAAGCCGGTTTGGGCCCGGTAATGACAGGGCTTATCAGGTGCGGAATGCCTTCATAAGCCGAAAGTTCGAGGAGTTTCGGGTCTATCATAAGCATTTTCACCTGCGCGGGTGATGCCTTGAAAAGGATGCTCGTGATCATGGAGTTGAGGCCAACGCTCTTGCCCGCTCCAGTGGCGCCGGCCACGAGCAGATGGGGCATGCGGGCCAGGTCCGCAACCACAGGCGCGCCAAATATGTCCTTGCCAAGGGCCAGGGTAAGATTAGTGCCGCTCCGCCTGAAACCATCGGAGTTGATGATGTCCTTCAGGGAAACGGTCTCGCGCTGCCTGTTTGGCACCTCTATGCCGATTGCGGCTTTGCCGGGTATCGGCGCGATCCTTGTGCTTTGCGCTTTCATGGAGAGTGACAGGTCTTCAGCCAGCGACACCACTCTCTGAATCTTCACGCCGGGGGCGGGTTCGAATTCGTACATCGTTACAACGGGTCCGGCCTGCACCTGTGAGACCTTCCCCTGGATGCCGAAGTCCCTCAGCTTTTTCTCAAGCAGGGCGGAACCCGCGATCAGTTCTTCCCTGGAAGGGCGGTCCACCTGTCCGGCCGGATCGGAAAGGAGATTAATCGGGGGCAGCGTATAAGCCATGCTTCCGCAGGACGCGGAGACAAGGGGCGCATGGTCCTCAAAAGAACCGAAATTCTCCTCATTTGGCCCCTCCGTGCCCGCGATAAAGACCGGCTCGCTTTCAGGCAGAGGCTCTTCTTCCAGCGGCTCTTTGGGGAAAGGCGGCATTTTTCCCGGCTGTTTGCCCGTTTTAAATTCTTTCTCTTTCCCTTTTGATTTTATCCCTGCCGGTCTTCCGATGAGTTCCTTAAGCGGCACGGGGCTTAAAAAGACCAATGAGGAGAGCATAAAAAACGCGGCAGAGATATAACCGCCTGGGGTCGAGAGATATTTTACCAGGTAATAGGATCCTCGCTCGCCTATGAAACCCCCCGAGTTCCAGCCCGTCAGTTTGAAATCAAGGCCTGTAAGGCCCGAAAGAAAGGCGAAAGAAAGAATAAAAAGCGCGGCCCCCGCCAGGTGGAGTTTCAATATGGTCCTGTCCAGTATCTTTCTTATGCCGGCAGCCAAAAGGAACAAAGGCATAAAAAAAGCCGAAACGCCGCAAACGGAAAAAAGCAGGTCGGCGATATATGCGCCAACGGGCCCGCCATAGTTATGTACGGCATAACTGCTTTCAGTGAATAAGGAGGGGTCCCATTTTGAATAACTGAAGAGGCAGAGCGCCAGATAAAGCGCGCCCAGGACCAAAGCAACGCCTATGACTTCCTGTTTTTTATTCACTGGATTTTTTAATTTTTTTATTCGTGCGGGTAAGCGCCGGAAAGAAAAAACCTCTAAACATGAAAAAAATTATAACATTTTTGAAGGAGCGGCATACTAGTGGTGAATGGGATTTTTATTTTTCAGCATTAAGCTCCTAAATCTGCCGTCGCTGAATCAGATTGAAAATAGAAGCTCGTTTATTGTAGTATCTAGATTAGCCGAAGTGGTGGAACCTGGTAGACACGCACGTTTGAGGGGCGTGTGGGGCAACCCGTGCGGGTTCAAATCCCGCCTTCGGCACCAAATCTTTCCTTAAAAATCAATAATTTAGCCCCTCAAAAGCGTCAAAAACACTGTCTCTGGACTGTCTCTGGAATCGGATTTTGCATTTTCCCAGATAGCGCAGAATCGGGGCCCTCGATCTGCTCACAAAAGTTAATTTCTTCCCCCTCACGCCAGGACTTTACCCTGCCTCTTTTTGTTGGTTTGTTGGAGAACGCCGTTTGTTGACTGGAGGGCTGGTTGGTTGGTTTGTTTGTTTGTTTTCTTTAGGCATGCAAAAAATCCCTCATTGAGGCGCTATTAGATGCCATGGTGGAATCAGCCTCAATTTTCAGCCCGTTTCTGGTTTACTTTGTCTACCAATTATTGTATATTAAACTAATTTCTTGTATAGCAGGAGGCAAAAAAAATGGCGAAGGTAATATCAACCAAGGTAGAGGAGAAAACGGATACTGTCCTGGAGGCGATGGCCGAAGAGCTGGGCGTTTCAAAAAGCTGGATTATAAACCAGGCTCTTAAGCAGTACATCGGGCGGTACGAAGATCAACTCTCGGATATGCGCATCGCGTCTATTGGCGAAACCATGGCCCACGAGGATGTAAAAAAGGAATACGGCCTGCATAAAAAGAAAGACTATGCCCTATAAAGTCCGGTGGGACGTAAGGGCTTACAAAGAGCTTAAGAAACTCGATAACAAAGAGGCAATCAATGTGCTCAACGCGGTATCCAGACTGATAGAAGACCCAACAGCGGATTGCAAACCGCTGGAGGGGAAATTCAAAAACAAATACAGGCTCCGTATTGGCGATTACCGTGTGATCTACTGGATTAAAGAGGATGAAAATACAATTTTCATAATCGCTGTCAGGCATCGCAGAGAGGCTTACGAATAATACGCATCGGAGCATGAGTAATGTAAAAATAGTGTTGGCTTCACACGATAAGCCCGGCCCCGTAAAAGCCAAAAGTTAAATGATGCATCGCGGCGATATAAGAACAAGATGATAAAAACTTTTGCTCCTGGGAAGATGTGCAAAAATTTTTAAACCAGAAACTTATGCCGCATTGTCAGAAAGATAAGAAAATTTCTCAATAAAGGAGGTGCAAGGTGCCTAAAATTGTGGCTCAGATTCCGGATGACATCTACCGGAACATCAATGAGGAGATAAAATTGGGCGTGTTCTCCGACGCATCGGAGGCCGTTGTTTCGGCTTTAAAGAAAGCTTATGCCCGAAAGAGCAGGTCTTTTCTAAGATGGCTCATGCAAAAAGAGGGCATAACAGAAGCCGATATGCTGAAAGAGCTTGAAAAAGCGCGCCGGTGAGATATAGGGTCTTCCTCGATACAAACATTCTGCTAGTTCGCGGGTTCAAATCCCGCCTCCGGCATTTTTTTTCTGCGGCTGTTTCTCTTTTCCTTTAGCGTAGTGCGCCGGAAATCCTTTTACAAAAGAAACGTGTAAAATTTTTTATTTGTCATTCCCGAGGTAGTAATCGGGAATCCATTTTAAATTAAATGAAATTAAATCAAAAACGTCAAATTGGATGCCCGATTAAGACATTCGGGCATGACGTCCTCCAGGATTAAGAAAACTTTCCTGGATAGATATAAAACGGATTAATGACTAGTACTACTGTGTCATAAAATTATGTTATAATTTCGAGGCGTTAAATCTTTTGTGGAGGGACAATGTCAGCGGTCGGTTTAAACCCAGCCACGTAGGGGCGGTTTAAAACCCGCCAGTATTTAGGTTCCTATTCTTTACCATTTTCATTTTTACTTTTGCAAGCAGCATCCTTGAG
>JAKAEG010000239.1 GCA_021819985.1 Nitrospirota bacterium
TATCGACGGATATTTTTTCGGGGGCCCACGAGCTGTTTTTCGCACAGAAAGCCCCTGCTTCAGGAACGACTTTCGGCATGAGCGACCTGGCCGCTACCTGGCAGGTGCAGGGCATCATTGACGGCCCCGGCTTGAACGGCTGGATGCAGGGGCCTGTTACCTTTGATTCTTCGGGCAATATTACAAGTCAAAGCATGTTTCGTAATAACGGGACCCAGTTTACTTTCACAGGCACCGCAGCAATTAACGCGAGCACAGGCGAGATAACGTTTGGGACCACCTTTCATGGCACGATGAACCAGGACAAGGACAGGATAATGGCCACGCTTACTGACGGCTCCGGGGATGCTTGCCTGCTCCTGCTTCAGAAGTTCACTAACACTAGCCACACCAACGCAGATTTAGGCGGCACCTGGTACATGCATAATGTGGCTGTGGGTGCGGGCGGCAGGACGGATTTTGGCCCCACCCACTTTGATACTTCGGGCAACGCAACGATGGAGAGGTTCTCCACTAACCCGGCATTCACCAATACACCGTCTAACCTCGTCTCATTCAGCATGACCATGAACGCCCAGGGCGTGATGAGCGGTATGAACGGTTTCCCCGGTATGATGGGCGGCTCCATGATGGTGACGCCGGGGCAGGGCGGTATGGGCATGATGGGGGGAAGCACGACGTCCGGTGGCTTTAGCGGCTTCATGGACTCCGGCAACGGCCTTTTCATCAACAACATGACGAATACCCAGGGCGGAACGAACTGGAACATGCTAATACTCCAGAAATAAGACGAAGTTCAATAGTTACCAAAAAAATTTTGGCACGAGTCGGCTTGGTCTCTCCCAAAGCTCCCATTCCAGGGAGACAGCCCTCGACCTGCCCAAAAAACGATACTCAAAGGAGAAAATAATCAAAGAAGAATTCGGGAAAAAAAGAAAGGCATACGCGCCCGTTTCGGCGGGCAAAACGGAATGGACGTGCCCGATGAACCCCGAGATAGTCCGGGACGCGCCGGGCAACTGCCCCATCTGCGGCATGGCCCTGGAACCACGCACCCCAGCGCCAGTTGAGGAGGAGAACCCGGAGCTTATCGCCATGACACGGCGTTTCTGGTTTAGCGTGGTCCTTACGGTGCCGCTTGTGATATTAGCCATGCGGGCGTATCTTCCTTTTATGGGGGCCCTGCCCTCCGCCTCTCTGAAATGGTTTGAGCTTGCCATCGCAACCCCAGTCGTACTCTGGGGCGGCTGGCCTTTTTTCGTCAGGGGATGGCAATCGGTAATAAACAGAAGCCCCAACATGTTCACCCTGATCGGCCTTGGCGTATCGGTGTCCTATTCCTACAGCGTAGTAGCGGTGCTTTTCCCTCATAGCTTTCCGGCCTCCTTCCGCACGGCGGGCGGCGAAGTGGGCACATACTTTGAGGCCGCCGCGTTCATAACGACGCTTGTCCTCTTAGGACAGGTGCTGGAGCTTCGCGCCAGAACAAAAACAGGCGCCGCTATCAGGCAGCTTCTTGGGCTTGCGCCCAAAACGGCCCGCAAGGTGCAGCCTGACGGGGCCGAAGAGGATGTACCCCTGGATGCCGTGCAGCCAGGAGACCTGCTTCGCATCCGCCCCGGAGAAAAAGTCCCGGTGGATGGCGCCGTTGAGGAAGGAGCAAGCTCAATAGATGAGTCCATGATAACAGGCGAGCCCATCCCGGTGGAAAAGAAAAAAGGCGACCGGGTAATAGGCGCTACTATAAACGGCTCCGGCACGCTCCTTATGCGGGCCGAAAAGGTAGGGGCGGAGACCCTCCTTTCCCAGATCGTCCGGATGGTGGCCGAAGCTCAGCGGAGCCGCGCCCCTGTACAGAAGCTTGTGGATACCGTGGCCGCATATTTCGTCCAGGCGGTGGTGGGGATCGCCGCCCTTACTTTCATAGGGTGGGCGTTATTCGGCCCGCAGCCCCGCATGGCTCTGGCCCTTATAAACGCCGTTGCCGTGCTCATCATTGCTTGTCCATGCGCCCTGGGGCTCGCAACCCCCATGTCGATAATGGTGGCGGCGGGCAAGGGGGCAACCGGAGGTGTCCTCTTCAAGAACGCCGAGGCGATAGAGGTCATGAAAAAGGTGGATACTCTGGTCGTGGACAAAACCGGAACGCTCACGGAAGGGAAACCGAAACTCATCGAAGTTGTCCCCGCCCAGGGCTTTGACGAACAAGAGGTGCTTTATCATGCCTCCACGATAGAGAAAGGAAGCGAGCACCCGCTTGCCGCGGCAATCGTAAAAGGCGCGACCGAAAGAGGCATTGCGGCCGGCACAGCCAGTTCCTTCAACTCGATAGCCGGGAAGGGGGTTGCCGGCCAGGTGGGAGGACATGATGTTATGCTTGGAAATCTGGCCATGATGGCGGCATCGGGAATAGATTTTGAGGGGCTTTCGGCCAGGGCCGAAGAGGTGCGCAAGAGCGGCGGCACCGCGATGTTCCTCTCCATTGACGGCAAGGCCGCCGGACTTCTAGGGGTTGCTGACCCCGTAAAGGAGACCACAAAAGACGCAATAAATGAACTTCACAAGGAAGGCATACGCGTGGTGATGCTGACCGGGGACAACCGCACCACCGCCCAGGCGGTCGCCTCTAAGCTGGCCATAGACGAGGTCATCTCCGACGTCCTGCCTGCTCAAAAGGCGGAAGTAGTGAAGCGCCTTCAGGGCGAGGGCCGGATGGTGGCCATGGCTGGAGACGGCATTAACGACGCACCCGCGCTGGCCCAGGCGCATGTGGGCATCGCTATGGGCACGGGGACCGATGTGGCAATGGAGAGCGCCGGCGTTACCCTCGTAAAGGGTGATCTGAATGGCATAGTTCGCGCCCTTCGCCTTAGCCGCGCAACGATGCGCAACATAAAACAGAACCTGTTTTTTGCCTTCGTCTACAACTCCATAGGCGTGCCTATCGCGGCAGGCATACTATACCCGTTTGCGGGGATACTCCTTAGCCCGGTAATTGCGGCGGCGGCGATGAGCTTCAGCTCGGTATCAGTGATAAGCAATGCCCTGCGCCTGAGAGGCGGGAAGATATGACACTTCCTGATAAAAAAAACTCTGAATTGTGTTAAATCAGTGATACAGGCGGGAAAATAGGCGGGAACTGACGGGGTCGAATGTGATTGTTGATACGATAGACAATTGGAATTTATATTTCACAAAGGAATCGGCACTCTATGCCGGGATGGATTTTATAAAGAACTTCAGTGAAGCCGGGGCTGATGGCCGCTATGAAATCAAGGGACAGGAAATATACGCGATAGTTCAAAGCTACGACACCCAGCAGGCTGCCGGCAAGAAAATTGAAAGCCACAAGAAATTTATCGACATCCAGTATGTCCTGTCAGGTGGAGAGGTAATAGGCTGGCTTCCCGCTGCCGGACTTACAGAATTGTCTGCGTATTCTGAAGAAAAAGACGTTTTGTTTTATCATCCGGCAGATATCATAACGCCTATCATCATGGTTCCCGGAACTTTTGCCATCTTTTTCCCGCAGGATGCCCATCAGCCTGGGTGCATGTACCGGCAGGTTGAGCCTGTTAGAAAAATCGTAGTAAAGGTGGCATACCATCTGGGAGGAGAGAACACTGGCGAAATTGGGGGGGGATTTACAGCCTTATGATCGAGGCTTCCATTGTTTCAGTATCTAAAAGTGCGACAGTCGATTCCCCTTTGTGGAGTCTTGCCAATTTCCCGGGACTTATTATCAGGGTGCCGTCTTTTTCCCTTATCTCATGCTTGTGGAGATGCCCGTATATGATGGCGTCGAATTTCCCGCTTTCCGCCAGCTCATCCACCAGCCTTGGCTCGTGCATCAGGACAAGCCTCTTTCCCGCTGCCTCCATCACGTAAGGCGCATCGAAAAACCTCTCCCCTGATTTCTTTGAAAGCATGAGCCTGTCGCCGTCGTTGTTGCCGAAGACGCCGGTAAACGGGGCATCGAGTTTCCCCAGCGCCTCTTCGAACGTAAATGGCGCCACGAGGTCTCCCGCATGGAGCACCATTTCCACTTTTTTCGAATTGAAAAAAAGGACAGCCTTGATTATGGATTCCATATCGTCATGGGAATCCGACATTATGCCAATGAGCATTTTTTCTTTCAGTTACTCAGGCGGCCTTACCCAGGCCGAAAGCCTCGTGCAGGACCCTTACGGCAAGCTCGGTGTACTTGGATTCTATGACGCAGGAGACCTTTATCTCCGAGGTGCTTATCATGATTATGTTTATGTTGTGGGACGCGAGCGTTTCGAACATCTTGGAAGCAACCCCGGAATGCGTCCTCATGCCGACGCCGACAACCGATACCTTGGATATATCGTCCTTAAGATCGACACCTTTGGCGCCAAGCTCATCCGCCAGTTTTTTCGTTATATCAACTCCCTTTTGGCTGTCGGTCCTGGGAATGGTGAAGGAGATGTCCGACTTGCCGTCCGCGGAAATATTCTGCACTATCATATCGACCACCAGCCCTGCACCCGCTATTTCGGAAAAAAGCCGCCCGGCGATGCCCGGCTTGTCAGGCACGCCAAGGACCGTGAGTTTGGACTGGTTCTTATCGTGGGTAACGCCAGAGACTATGACTTTTTCCATCTCCTTATCCTCCTTGACAATATAAGTCCCCGGCGCGTTATTGAAGCTGGATTTGACCACGAGGGGCACATTGTATTTTTTTGCGAACTCGACGGAGCGCGCCTGAAGCACCTTCGCGCCAAGGCTGGCAAGCTCCAGCATCTCGTCATAAGAAATCTTTTCCAGTTTTCTGGCCTCAGGCACTATGTTGGGGTCGGTCGTGTACACGCCTTCCACGTCCGTGTATATCTCGCACAGGTCCGCATCCAGGGCCGCCGCAAGCGCCACCGCCGTAAGGTCCGACCCGCCTCTGCCAAGAGTGGTTACGTCCTCATCGGAGGTGATCCCCTGGAAACCCGCTATAACCGCAACCGCGCCGCCGTTAAGCGCCTTCTTTACCCTGTCAGCGGTTATCTTTTCTATCTTTGCCCGTGTATGGGCCTTGTCTGTCATAATGCCCGTCTGCCTGCCCGTAAATGACATCGCATTTACGCCCAATTCCTGCAAGGCCATGGCGGTAAGCGCCGCGCTCACCCTTTCGCCTGAAGATAAAAGGAGGTCTATTTCTCTTTCATCGGGGCTTTTGCTTTTGCAGAGATTTCCGGCCAGGTTTATAAGCCTGTCCGTCTCGCCCG
>JAKAEG010000240.1 GCA_021819985.1 Nitrospirota bacterium
ACCCCATCACCTTCGTGATGGCCGCCGTAAGGGTCGTCTTCCCATGGTCCACATGCCCGATCGTCCCTATGTTCGCGTGGGGCTTTACTCTTTCAAACTTAGCCTTTGCCATTTATCATGCCCTCCTATTTGCCTTTAACCTTTTCGATTATCGCCTCGGAGATCCCCTTCGGGACTTCCTCGTAATGAGAGAACTGCATCGTGTATGTGGCCCTTCCCTGGGTCATGGACCTTAGATCCGTGGCATATCCGAACATTTCACTTAATGGCACCAGCGCCTTGATGACCTGCGCGTTGCCCCTTTTCTCCATCATCTGCACCTTGCCCCGCCTGGAGTTCAGGTTGCCGATTACATCGCCCATATAGGACTCGGGCGTTACCACTTCTATAATCATAACGGGCTCAAGGAGCACCGTGCTGGCCTTTTTGCAGGCATCCTTGAACGCCATGGAGGCCGCTATCTTGAATGCCATTTCCGAGGAGTCGACCTCGTGATAGGAGCCGTCATAGAGGGTGGCCTTCACGTTCATGAGGGGATATCCCGCCAGAACGCCTGAATCCATCGCCTCTTTCACGCCCTTTTCAACCGCCGACACATACTCCCTGGGGACCGCGCCGCCTATTACCTTGTTTTCGAACTCGAAATTCTTGCCGTCCTTAAGCGGCTCTATCTGCAGATAGACATGGCCATACTGTCCGCGTCCGCCCGTCTGCCTGATGAACTTGCCTTCCGCCTTGGCCATCGCCTTGATCGTTTCCTTGTAGGCGACCTGCGGCTTGCCCACGTTCGCGCCGACCTTGAACTCCCGTATCAGCCTGTCTACGATTATCTCAAGATGAAGCTCGCCCATTCCCGCGATAATCGTCTGCCCGGTCTCCTCGTTGGTAAACACCCTGAAGGAGGGGTCTTCCTGGGAAAGCTTCATAAGCGAATGGGACAGCTTGTCCTGGTCCGCCTTACTCTTTGGCTCTATGGCGACCGATATGACCGGCTCCGGGAATTCCATGCTCTCCAGGATGACAGGGTTTTTCTCATCGCAAAGGGTGTCGCCGGTAAGGGTGTCCTTCAGGCCCACCGCCGCGACGATGTCTCCGGCTGAGGTCTCTTTTACGTCTTCTCTTTTATTGGCATGCATCCTCAAAAGCCTGCCGACCCTCTCGCGCCTGTTTTTGACCGAGTTGTACACATAGGAACCGGAGCTGAGCACGCCCGAATATATTCTCAGATACGTCAGCTGGCCCACGAACGGGTCCGTCATTATCTTGAAGGCAAGAGCGGAAAAAGGCTCCTCGATATTTGCGTGGCGGACGATCTCATTGCCCTCTGTGTCAGTACCGGTAATCGGCGGCACATCAAGCGGCGAAGGAAGATAGTCCACAACGGCATCCAGAAGCTGCTGAACGCCTTTATTCTTGAAGGCGGTGCCGCAGAGCACCGGGGTTATTTTCATTTCTATGGTGCCGCGCCTGATGGCGGCTTTTATCTCTTCGGGAGTTATCTCCGCGCCGGAAAGGTATTTTTCCATTATGTTCTCGTCGAAGTCGGCCAGAGCCTCAAGCATCTTTTCCCTCGCGGCAAGGGCCTCCGGCACAAGTTCTTCCGGTATGGCGTTTTCTTCGTAGCTGTGCCCCATCGACTCCACATCGAACCGGAAAGCCTTCATGTTTATGATGTCCACGGGGCCGATGAAATTCTCTTCCGCTCCGTTTGGTATCTGGACGCTGACGGGCCTGGCGCCGAGCCTCTCGACCATGCTCTCCACGCTCGAATAGAAATCCGCGCCAACTCTGTCCATCTTGTTCATGAAGGCGATTCTGGGGACATTGTACTTGTCCGCCTGCCTCCAGACGGTCTCGGACTGGGGCTCGACACCGGAAACGGCGTCAAATAATGCCACCGCGCCGTCAAGCACTCTTAACGCCCTCTCCACTTCCACGGTGAAATCCACGTGGCCCGGAGTATCTATTATATTGATCTTGTAGTCTTTCCAATGGCAGGTGGTTGCGGCTGATGTTATTGTGATGCCTCTTTCCTGTTCCTGGACCATCCAGTCCATGACGGCAGTGCCCTCATGAACCTCCCCTATCTTGTAGGTTACGCCCGTGTAGAACAGGATACGCTCGGTAGTGGTAGTCTTGCCGGCGTCTATGTGGGCCATTATTCCGATGTTGCGCGTTTTTCTCAGTGGATTGTTCAAGTCTAACCTCTTCTGTTCTGCTTACCATCTATAATGAGCAAAGGCCCTATTGGCCTCCGCCATTTTATGGGTGTCTTCCTTCTTCTTGAAGGAACTGCCCGTGTTATTAAAAGCATCCAGCAGCTCTCCTGCGAGCTTCTCTCTCATCGTCCTTTCGCTGCGTTTGCGGGAGAAGGTGATGAGCCATCTGAAAGCAAGGGCCATGCGCCTTTGCGGCCTTATCTCGATCGGCACCTGGTAAGTCGCGCCGCCGACCCTTCTGGGCTTGACCTCAAGGACGGGCTTTACATTTTCGAGCGCCTGCTTGAAAACCTTCAGGGGGTCCTGTCCGGTCTTCTGCTTCATTATGTCGAAGGCCCCGTAGCAGGCCCTTTCGGCAGTCGCTTTCTTGCCGTCTTCCATGAGGGCGCTGACGAACTTGCTCACTATCTTGCTGCCAAACTTGGGATCCGGCAGTTGCTCTCTTTTTTCCGCTACTCTTCTTCTAGGCATTTTCTATTTGTCTTTCCTGTAGAGTAAATTAAAAATTCCTATTTGGGTTTTTTAGCGCCGTACTTGGAACGGCTCCTACGCCTGTCGCCAACACCGGAGGTGTCCAGCGCGCCCCTTATAATGTGATACCTGACGCCCGGAAGGTCCTTGACCCTGCCACCCCTTATAAGGACTATCGAATGCTCCTGCAGGTTATGGCCGACACCCGGTATGTAGGCGGTCACCTCCATGCCGTTTGTAAGCCTCACCCTGGCCACTTTTCTCAAAGCGGAGTTGGGCTTCTTTGGGGTCATTGTGGACACCCTCAGGCATACGCCCCTTTTCTGCGGACAGGACTTCAGGGCCGGGCTTTTCGTCTTGACCCTAAGCTCTTTCCTGCCTTTTCTTACGAGCTGCGCAATAGTCGGCACTTTTCCTCCAAAATACAACCTTTGTTAATTCCCTCGTGAAATGCTGAAAAGAAAGATTAACAGAGTTCTATTTTTTTGTCAACCTTTCCGTGCTTGAACAACGGATATGCGGGAGCAAGTACGTTTATTCCTGCCTGCCAGAATCCGGATGGGACCAGATGTGGGGGTACGCTTGCCATCCTGCCCAAATATTCTAAAGGAAAATCCGGTTAATGTAAATGGTCCATGTCAAGGACAGTCTTTTTAAAATAAAATAGTTAAAAAACCAGCTTTCAATCCTAACAGGCTGTTGTAAAGCTCTATTGAAGATTTTGTCTGTCATTCCCGCGTAGGCGCATTTAAAAACAAGTCAAATTGGATGCCCGATTAATACCTCGGGCATGACGTCTTTAATGAAATGCGGGTTTTTCAACAGCCTGTTACAGCCCGGCTCCAGCCAGCAGGCGCAGAATAATGCTGTTTAATAAAGGGAAGCCATTGTGGGTTGCATGCAGGCGGCAGCCTGATATTTGAAGAAGGCCTTCTTTAATAAGAGGGGCCGCTGCTTTTGCGATGCCCTTCACAAACAAATCATCCCGCAAAAACAAATCGTCCTGCACAAACAAATCCGGCATGGCCGGCTCCGCCACTTTTGAAAGGGATAAAAAAATCCCTTCGCGCGTCCTTAGCCCCAAAAAAACAAACTCCCGTTTCGCATCTTCAGGCGTGAGTTCGCAGATGTCAACCGCAGGCAGCCGGTCTTTTTCAAGCAATTCCATATACTGAAAAACATCCTCATTATTTCCCCACCGTTTACCATCTTTAAACGAATGCGCCGCCGCCCCGAAGCCAAGATATTCTCCCCGCCGCCAGTAGTTCATGTTATGACGGGACTCATGTCCGGGCATTGCGTAATTTGAAATTTCATAATGAATAAAGCCCGCATTTTCAAGCGCCTCTTCCGCCATGAAGTAAAACCGCAGCATTTCATCTTCTTCCGGCATCAGCAGGGGCCCTTTTTTCACAAGCCCTGAAAGCGGGGTGTTTTCCTCAAGTGTAAGCTCATAAGCCGAGATATGGGTAACACCCAGCATCAAAGCGGTATCAAGCGTTTTTCGCCAGTCGTCCATATTCTGCCCCGGTATGCCGTAGATGAGGTCGATCGAGATCCTTCCATTTTCAAACCCTGCTTTCTTTGCAGAATCCAGCGCTTCAAGCGCATCTGTTGATGAATGGATTCTGCCAAGCAGTTTCAGTTCCGCGTCATTGAAAGACTGGACGCCCAGGCTTATCCTGTTTACTCCCAGTTCAAGCAGGACCCGTAGTTTTTCCGCATCGACTGTCGCCGGGTTTGCCTCTATCGTGATCTCCGCATCTTCATGAAAATCAAAATTCCGCCCTATCGTTTTAACCAGTTTTTTTAACTGCACGCTATCAAGAGAGGTAGGCGTGCCGCCTCCTATGAACAGGGTAGCCAATTTATGTTTCGGAAGGCCACACAAGGACATCTCTTTCGAGACCGCATCCAGATATCTGTCAGAAATCGAGCGGCTGTACGGCATGGAAACAAAATCGCAGTATACGCATTTTTTTGAAAGGCAAAAAGGTATGTGAATATAAACGGATTCGACCATTCTTTATATTATGATGGATTTCTAATAGAATATTTTTCATGATGAAAATAAAAAACTCTTCAGAGGATCATGGTCATGAATTTGAAAAGCTTCTGGAAATAACAAAGGCGCTCCGCGAACGTTGCCCCTGGGACAAGAAACAGACAATGAAGTCCCTCAAGCCCTATATCATCGAGGAGGCATACGAGGCGGTTGAGGCCATAGACGAAGAGGACCCGGAAAAGATAAAAGAGGAGCTTGGGGACGTGCTCTTCCAGGTTGTGCTTCAATCACAGATAGCCGGCGAGAAAAACCTGTTTGATATAGGCGGGGTGCTTGAGGCCATTTCCAAAAAGATGGTATCCAGGCATCAGCACGTCTTCGAGGCGGACACGGAAATAAAGACGGCGGAGGACGTAGTTGAAAAATGGCAGGAGCACAAAAAACGCGAAGGCAAGCTTAAACTGAGCATTCTTGAGGGGATACCAGCCGGCATGCC